>CBFGYT010000097.1:0-5921 GCA_965653065.1 uncultured bacterium
GTATGTTGTGGTAAAATAGATTGCATAAGATAAACCTTTAATGAATTCGATGGGAAAATCCATGTCAAATAACAATAAACTTCCGTTAAAAGTCATTGCAGCGCTAGGGGGCCTTGCTATATTGATAGCTGGTGCCTATAAGATTCAAATTAGCAATGCATATTATACACATGTTCAAAATAACGGCAATATTAGAGAAGGGGTTGCTTTACACAGTGATTATAAAGATGCACAATTAATAGAAAGGCTGGTATTTAACCTAGCTCTTGTGGTATTGCTAATAGCAGGCCATTGTCTTGGTGGCCAAGCAAGAAATCCACAGCCAGGCGTACAACCGCCACCAAGACCTTCACAACAATAGATGTTTGTCATTATTTGTACAGCTCTATAGCTTGCATTTCGTTTTTGGAAGGCGTACAATCGAGCACCTTGGTCAATTTGACCTGAAGAATTTTAACTATATATTAGGAGAGTGAACTGAATGCCTAGTGTTACTGCTAAGCCACACGAAAGTTTGGATGGTACCTTACGTCGTTTTAAGCGTGCCTGTGAAAAAGCCGGTATTTTAACCGAAGTGAAGCGTCGTGCTCGTTATGAAAAACCAACGAAAGTACGTGCGCAAGAAAAAGCCGCTGCGGTGAAACGTCATTTGAAGAAATTGGCTAAAGAAGCACCCACTCCTTCTCGTGGTAATTTTGCCAAAAAGAAAAGAAGCAGTAAGCGCTAATATGTCACTCAAGGCTACATTACAAGAAGATTTGAAAGCGGCCATGAAAGCCCAAGACAAAGACACCGTTGGGGCCATGCGATTAATGATGGCGGCAATCAAACAACGAGAAGTCGATGAACGCATTGAAATGGATGATTCTTCTATTATTGCCTTATTCGATAAGCTCGCAAAACAACGCCGTGAATCTATCCAACAATTCGAAGCTGCCAAACGCGATGATTTAGTCGCCAAAGAAACCTTTGAATTACAGCTGTTGCAAAAATATATGCCAGAGCCTTTATCTGCAGAAGAAGTGACCCATTTGATTGAACAACAAATCGCCGCAACGGGTGCTACTTCCATAAAAGAAATGGGGCAAGTGATGGCGGCATTAAAGCCATTGTTGCAAGGTCGTGCGGATATGACGGTTGTTAGTAAGCTTATTAAAGAAAAGTTGCAGTAGTTATTACTATAGACTCGTTTTGCTCTGAAATGTTAATTTTAACCACAAAGCTTGAATGTTGTCATTGCGAGGAGCGCAGCGACGGTCACTAACTGCCATAACTTAAATTCGAATTTCAAAGCGAATCGAGCATAAAAGTATAAAGTTTAAATAACACTGGAATGGAACCAACCGTTATGTCTAATCGTATTCCAGAAGCCTTTATTCAAGATTTAGTATTACGCACAGATATCGTGCAATTAATTGATGGTTATGTACCACTCAAAAAAGCCGGTCGCAATTTTGTCGCATGTTGCCCTTTTCATACCGAAAAAACCCCTTCTTTCTCCGTGAATGGTCAAAAACAGTTTTATCATTGCTTTGGCTGTGGTGCTAGTGGCAATGTCATCTCTTTTTTAATGGAATATGCACGTAAGAGTTTTATCGAAGCAGTTGAAATGCTGGCCGCACGTTTGGGGGTTGCGGTGCCAGAAGGGGATTATAATGCCAAACAAGCGCGCCATTCTTCTTTGTACGATATATTACGTGCCGCTATGGATTTTTATCGTCGTCAATTAGAATCGGCCACCAATGCCAACCATTATCTGCAACAACGTGGCATCGATGCCGACACAGCACAACGATTTGCCATAGGTTATGCCAGCGATGACTGGGATCGCTTATATAAACATTTAATCGATAAAAAATTTACCGCTAAAGAGATTAGCACGGTGGGATTAAGCAGTCGTTCGGAGAGTGGCCGCGAGTATGATCGATTTCGCAAGCGCATTATTTTTCCTATTCGTGATCGTCGTGGACGGCCGCTGGGTTTTGGTGGGCGAATTTTTAATCAAGAAGAAGGGCCTAAGTATTTAAATTCACCCGAGACGCCTGTGTTTCACAAAGGCAGTGAATTGTATGGTCTATACGAAGCAGAACAAGCCACACGCTCTTTAGACTCTTTGATCATTGTAGAAGGCTATATGGATGTGATCGCCTTATCACAGCACGGTATTGTCAATGTAGTGGCAACATTAGGCACAGCCACGACGATTGAACACATGCAAAAAGTATTTCGTTTAAGCAATCGCATTATTTTTTGTTTTGATGGGGATGAAGCGGGACGCAAAGCAGCGTGGCGCGCGTTAGAATCTTCTTTATCCACTTTAATGGATGGTCGACAAGTACAATTTGTATTCTTACCACAAGGAGAAGATCCAGATAGTTTAGTGCGCACGCATGGCAAAGAGGCATTTTATGAATACATAGATAATGCCATGGCACTCTCTGATTTCTTTTTTAGCCATTTGAGTCAAGATTTAACATTAGAAACACCCGATGAACGCGCAAGACTGGCAAGTCTTGCGCAACCTTTGTTAGAAAAAATACCGCAAGGCGTATTTCGTACTTTAATGTTGGATGAATTGGCTAAAAAAACACGTTTAAATAGAATCAATACGATGCAAGTAGAGTCGCCACCACCGATAATTGCACCTAAAGCCAATAGCGGTGCGCGCAAGACACCGGTGCGATTAGGATTGGCATTATTGATACAATATCCACATTTAGTGCAATACATTGAAAACAAAGATATTTTTAAAGAAGCCGTTGTTGCAGGGATAGAATTATTTGGCGCAGTGGTGGATTATTTACAAAAAAACCCCAATCAAACAACAGCGAGTTTATTAGAGCATTGGCGTGAACAAACTGAAGGGCGATATTTAGCGCAATTAGCAGCCGAAGAATTGATGATGCCAGAAGCAGGCGTACAAGCAGAGTTTAAAGGTATCTTATTGTATTTACAGAAGTTAGCGACGGAACAGACGATTGATTTGTTGTTACAAAAAGCAAATAGTGTAGGGTTAAGCGCGGAAGAAAAACTGCAATTACAACAATTGATTCAGTTACAAAAAAATAATTATTAGTTATTTATGTTGATGCTCAAGCCAAATATTGAATAAATAATATAATAATTTTAGTTTGAGCTCAGTAAAATGCTTCGTGTTGTCATCCCCGCGCACGCGGGGATCCAGGAAAAGGGGGCAAAACTGGTATTTAAACTGGATCCCCGCGTGCGCGGGGATGACAATTCTTTGTTTTTTAACCAGATCTCAGTATTTGCTAACAATGTTTCAATAGAAAAAATTTATGCTGATCAAAATTAAGTTACAAAGAAATATATCACTATCACAGAAAAAATAATTAAAAATTTTTTAAAATAAAAGTAAAAGAGAATCAAGTAGTTACGAAGCAGCATTCTATAAAACGCGCAAAAACCCCTATGTTTTCCTTGACAAATGTTGAATATGTATTACATTTTAAAAGTTTACTTCACACGGAAGAGAGTCTGTTTGAGCTATACTAAATAGTAGAACTGACATGAAAAAAAGTTATGTCTCAAATGATACATAACTTTGGCAAGTGAACCGCGGCCTTAGGGTTTTAAATGAAGGCGCGGTAGGCTCATGGCGATCGGATTGTAGATCGCGCAGAGTTTAACTCACAGCGATTTGGCTTTAGGCGAGGCGGCAAGCTTGTGAGCAAAAAGAGTGTATATAGACATACATGACTTTTGCGAATAAGCGCAGCCAACAAAGCATACAGCCAAAGCGCGCAGAGTAAATCCAAAGGATTTGGATGTAAATTGCTTCTCCTAGAGTATAAGGAGAAAGGTCATAAGACCAGAATTTAAACTAACGTGTGGAAGAATTTTATGACAGATACAGACAAATCTCCTTATTCTTTTGTAACTGATTTCGCCAATCAAGAAGAAAAGCAAAAATCTCAATTTAAGTTATTGATTGATAAAGGGCGAGAACGCGGATTTTTAACGCAATCCGAAATCTGGGATTTTTTCCCTCATGAGGTAGATTTAGATGCATTGTTAAATTTCTTATCTGAGTTTGGTATACAAGTGGTTGAAAGAGCACCAACTCCAGATGAAACCTTATTAATGTCTGAAGGGTCAGTTTCAACCGATGACGATAGTTCCGTCGACGAAGTGGCTGAACAATTTTCTAGCTTCCATATTGCTGAAACAGCACGCATTTCTGATCCCGTTCGTATGTACATGCGAGAAATGGGGAATGTTGAATTATTGACCCGTCAGGGTGAAATTGCCATCGCACGTCGTATTGAAGACGGCTTGCGTATGGTCTTGGCCGTATTGGCTGAAAATCCAGAAGTGGTTAAATTCTTGATAGATGAATACCATCATTTAGAGCAAAATGAAGAAGTCAATTTTAGTGATCTATTGACCGGGTTTTCTGATCTGGAGGACAACAATAATACAGCTGAGATCAGTATAGAGACGGCTAATGATGAAGCTGAAGAGACTTCTGAAGACATCATTGATAGCGCCGACAATGAAGAAGATGAAGAAGGAGGCGGTGATTCAGGTGGTTTTTCTGAAGATCTCGGCCCTGATCCAACCATTGTGCGCGAGCGATTTGCTAAGATTGAAAAATTACATCGCTCTGCTTTAGATGCGACTAAAAAATATGGTAAAAAGCATAAAACCTCGCAAAAATGGCGTGTGGCTTTGTCTGATGAAGTCATCAACCTTAAGTTGGCGCCTAAGCAATTTGAAAAGATCAGCAATGCGTTACGTGCTTTATTGCAAGATGTACGCATTCAAGAACGCTTTATTTTAGATGTATGCGTGAATAAGGCTCGTATGCCTAGAGACTTCTTCTTAAAATCATTCCCCTCGCAAGAAACGAATTTAGAATGGGTAGATGGCGTGATTGCCTTGGAAGAAAATTTTTCTTCTCGTTTGAAATTTTACAGCCGCGAAATTGTGCGCGCACAAAAGAATTTATTGGTTTTAGAAGAAAGTTTAGGCTTAACCATACAAGATATTAAAGAAGTCAATCGTCGCATGTCGATTGGTGAAGCACAGGCTAGACGTGCTAAACGAGAAATGATTGAAGCCAACTTGCGTTTGGTGATTTCTATCGCAAAGAAATATACCAATCGCGGCTTACAATTCTTGGATTTAATTCAAGAAGGGAATATTGGTTTGATGAAAGCGGTAGATAAGTTTGAATACCGTCGTGGTTATAAGTTTTCAACTTATGCGACTTGGTGGATCCGTCAAGCCATTACACGTGCGATTGCCGACCAAGCACGCACTATCCGTATCCCAGTGCATATGATTGAAACTATCAATAAAATTCATCGTGTGGGCAGACAAATTCTGCAAGAGACTGGATTTGAAGCAACGCCAGAAGAATTGAGCAAACGCTTACAAATGCCCGAAGATAAAGTACGTAAAGTATTAAAGATTGCCAAAGAGCCTATTTCCTTGGAAACGCCTATTGGCGATGAAGATGCAGATTCCAGCTTAGGTGATTTCATTGAAGATTCTATGACGATGTCTCCATTAGACAGTGCGACCAGCGAAGGATTGCGCGAAGCAGTGCAATCGGTATTGGGATCATTGACAGCCAGAGAAGCTAAAGTATTGCGTATGCGTTTTGGTATCGATATGAATACCGATCATACTTTAGAAGAAGTAGGTAAACAATTTGATGTCACGCGTGAACGTATTCGTCAGATTGAAGCCAAAGCATTACGTAAATTGCGTCATCCCACTCGTTCGGAAAACTTACGTAGTTTCTTGGAAGAAGAGGCTGTGGCGGAATAGGTAACGCTAACGAATATAGTTTAGCTTTGCCTTTCGAAATGCGAACTTAAGTTATAATAGTGAGTAACCGTCATTGCTGTAAAGGTCAAATAATTCGTTGATAGAATAGATAAAACTATCAA
>CBFGYT010000098.1:0-5917 GCA_965653065.1 uncultured bacterium
TTTCCTCTCCGACCTTCAACATAATTAGGATTTGAATATTTTTTACCTTTATATTAAGGTCAAGACAGGTTTCAATTATTTTTGACTTTTTAGACTTGCTGATATTTTGTATCGCAATAATTAATTCATGTATTTTATGAGTTTCAACCAGTGTATTATTCAGAATTTGCGCGTTGACAATTTCTTCCACTTGTATCAATTCTTGTTGCGACACGGGCTTAGAGTATGAAAAATCAAACCGTAAGCGATCGGGTGCGACTAACGATCCTTTTTGCACGACTTCTTTACCTAACAATTGTTGTAGTGCGGCATGCAATAAATGTGTCGCAGTGTGATTGCGTGCTGTGGCACGGCGTAAGGCGGTATCGACTTTGGCTGTCACATTCATATTTAATTGCCAAGCGCCTTGTTTTAATTCGCCATAATGAACAATACTGCTGCCCTGCTTTTGTGTATCAGTGACAACAAATTGTCCTTGGCTATGTAATAACATGCCTTGATCCCCCACTTGACCGCCACTTTCAGCATAAAATGGCGTGTGCGATAATATAATGCCACCTTTTTGTCCGGCTTGTAATGAGTCTACTTTTTTGCCATCGTGGACTAAACCAATAATGGTTGCCGTGTCTTCTAACGATTCATAGCCAATAAAATCCGTCTTATCTTCAAAAGCTAATTTCTCATGATAATCGACGCCAAATTGGCTGGCCTTACTCGACAATTCGCGTTGTTTTGCCATTTCTTCTTCAAAGCCATCCCAATCTAAATGTAGATTGCGCTCGCGTGCAATATCGGCGGTTAAGTCAGGCGGAAAACCATAGGTATCATACAATTTAAAAATGATACTGCCGGGAATAACTTGACCGGCTAGTTTTTCAATTTCTTGATTTAATAAACGCATGCCTTGCTCCAAGGTACGGCTAAATTGTTCTTCTTCTTGCTTTAAAGTACGCTCAATTAATTCGCGCTGTACAATCAGTTTAGGATACGCTTCGCCCATGATATCAATTAAAGTTGCGACCAAAGTATAGAAGAAAGGCTCTTTCATGCCTAAGGTATTACCATGGCGTACGGCTCTACGAATAATACGCCGCAATACATAGCCACGACCTTCATTACTAGGGATAACCCCATCGGCGACTAAGAAAGAACAGGAACGTATGTGATCGGCAATAACGCGTAAGGAAGTATGTGTTAAATCATTGCACTTTACTTTGGCGGCAATGACTTTAATTAAAGGCGTAAATAAATCAGTATCATAGTTGTTATGTACTTTTTGCAGCACGGCGGAAATACGCTCTAAGCCCATCCCCGTATCTACAGAAGGTTTGGGTAATGGTGTTAATTCACCGGATGCTTTGCGATCAAATTGCATAAACACCATGTTCCAAATTTCAATATAGCGATCACCATCCGCATCTGGGCTACCAGGAGGGCCACCAAAAATATCGGCACCATGATCATAAAATATTTCGGAGCATGGCCCACAAGGGCCCGTATCGCCCATAGACCAAAAGTTATCGCTTTTACCACAACGAGAAAAACGTGAGGGATCGACTTTTAATTCTTTTAACCAAATATCTTCCGCCTCGCTATCTTCTTCATAAACCGTAACCCATAATTTTTCAGCCGGTAGCTTTAACACATTCGTTAAAAAGTCCCAGCCATACTGTATGGCTTCGCGTTTGAAATAATCACCAAAACTAAAATTACCGAGCATCTCAAAGAAAGTATGATGACGTGCGGTATACCCTACATTTTCTAAATCATTGTGTTTGCCACCCGCGCGTACGCAAGTTTGGGATGAACAAGCGCGTACATAATCGCGTTTTTCTAAGCCTAAGAATATATCCTTGAATTGCACCATGCCCGCGTTGGTGAATAATAAAGTTTGGTCATTGTGAGGGACTAAAGAACTGGATGGGACTATGGTATGTCCGTGTTCTTTAAAATAGTCTAGAAATTTTTGTCTTAGTTCACTGCTTTTCATAATATTTCCTGAGATTATGCTCTTTCTTCTAAATAGGTGTCTGATATATACCAGAAACACTTCAAGATGCGAAGTAGCGTTATCGTATCCACGTGCTGTCATCCCCGCGCACGCGGGGCTCCAGTGAAAGTAGCACAATTCGTAGGTTATTCCTGGATCCCCGCATGCGCGGGGATGACACTGTACCTTATTGCTAACTTAAATTCGAATCTTCCAGTATGTTTGGTATATAGTCTTTTAATGTTCCTTTTCCCGCAAAAACCGATTGATCTGCTCCAACGTAAACCCTCTATAGTGCAAATACCGCGTTTGCTGCAAATATTCTTTTCTATCAGTCGGCTTGTTGCTAAATCGTTTATGCCAAGTCGTTGCAATGGCTTGTTGCCATTCACTGTCACTATACGCATGGGCTACCGCATCGCTAGATAAATGCTTATTTTTCAGCACTGCGGTGATGCGATTGGGGCCCAGTCCTTGTCGATATTTAGCTTCAATCAGAGCTTCTTTAAAGCGAGTATCATCTAAAAATCGAGCGTCTATTAATTCTTGAATGATCGTCGCGACTAATGCACCGTCTTCTGTCTTCTTAGCTAACTTTTCTGTTAACTCACCGATACTATGATCGCGGCGCGCTAAAGCATGAAATGCAGCGCGTCGCAATCGTTTGTATTCTATGTCTAACGTACTCAGATGTCTGTTTCCTCTAAGGCTTCGGCATCTTCACTAGCTAATAGCGCTTCTGGGTGTGCTAATAGTTCTGAGCGTAATTTTGCGTCGATTTCTTTAGCGATCGCTGGATTGTCTTTCAAGAATTGTCGGACATTGTCTTTACCTTGTCCCATGCGCTCGCCATTATAACTATACCAAGCACCCGATTTTTCAATGACTTTATGTTTAGCACCTAAGTCTACTAACTCACCATGATAAGAGACGCCTTCGCCATAAAGAATATCGAATTCGGCGACTTTGAATGGTGGAGCCACTTTATTCTTAACGACTTTCACTTTAGTTTCGTTACCATAAATTTCTTCACCGCGTTTTAACGCACCGGTTCTACGAATATCTAAGCGTACTGACGCATAGAATTTCAACGCATTACCGCCGGTAGTCGTTTCAGGGCTACCAAACATGACGCCAATCTTCATACGAATTTGGTTAATGAATATGACTAAGGTATTAGAACGTTTGATATTGGCCGTCAGCTTACGTAAGGCTTGTGACATCAAACGAGCATGTAATCCCATGTGTTGATCACCCATTTCACCTTCAATTTCTGCTCTAGGAGTCAGTGCGGCAACAGAGTCAATAACAATAATATCAACCGCATTAGAGCGAACCAACATATCGGCAATTTCCAATGCTTGTTCACCAGTATCAGGTTGCGATACTAATAAGTCATTCACATTGACACCTAATTTTGCAGCATAGCCAGGATCCATTGCATGTTCCGCATCGATAAATGCCGCTTGGCCACCGATTTTTTGGACTTCGGCAATCGCTTGTAATGTTAAAGTCGTTTTACCTGAAGATTCTGGACCATAAATTTCAACAATACGCCCTCGTGGATAACCACCACCTAAGGCAATATCTAATCCTAATGATCCTGACGAAACGGTTTCAATTTCATGACTGTCGGTGCTCTCACCCAATAACATCACCGCGCCTTTACCAAATTGACGCTCGATTTGGTCACGTACGGCCGTCAACGCTTTTATTTTTTGATCATCCATTTTTTCACCTCTTAAATCTAACTTATTTACTACTCACCATCTTCATCAGTTTGCGAACTATTTTTTGGCAAATGCATTGTGACTTTTGCCTTATTCTGTACTTCTTGACTATACAAGGCATAATCCGTTTCACCTAATGATTGTGCCCATTGATGTGTTAATTGTGCTTTATCGCGTGCGGATAATTGTTTAGCATCGCCTGGTGCTGTGGCTTGGATCTGTAACACAACATAATCCCCGTTACTTAAGGCTTGCCCAGATATATTCTTTTGTGCTTGCATTTTATTATTGGCTTTAAATATTGCCATTAATAATTCAGGCGACAATCCCGCCGAAGTGCGCGATACTTGATTGGCTTGTTGCCAAACTAAATGATTTTTCTGCGCGACTGTTTTAGGATCTTGCCCTTGCAATAATCCCTTAACAATGGCGTCCCCTTTTTGGCTGGCAGCTTGTTGCATTTTTTTGATTCAACAAGACCGTCCTAATAGAGTCAGACACTTGTGCTAACGGTTTTACTTTAGCATCTTCGTGTTGCTTGATGCGCAATACCATAACGCTGCCATCATTCAACGTTAATAAATTGCTGTTATATCCTTGATGCAATACATCACTGCTAAATGCGGCTGCAACTACCATAGGAGGAAATGGCGCAGAACTTCCTTGAGTGGGCTGTTGTTGTGTCAGCCAATCGCTCACTTGAGTTTGCATATTCAACTTTTGCGCCGCCGATTGCAACGTGGTTGGATCTTCATAAGCCAAGCTATCCAATTGATCTGTTAGCGTACTCATTAACTTATCTGCATTTTGATTTTGTAATCGTGTAATAATACTTTGTTTTACCTCTGCTAATGGCTTACTCTGCATGGGAGTCGCATTTTCAACTTTAACAATAAGGACACCATCATGCGTTGCAATTGGATTTAACCAATCGCCAGCATGACTCGTTTTTAGCGCAGCTAACACTTCAGCAGGCGCACTGCTGGGAGTCACCCATAATTCATTTGTTTTTAAACCTTGTTTTGTCGCACCGGCAAATGAATTGTCTTTGACTAATTGCGTGCGTAATGTATTGGCATTGTCTAGCGTTGTTTTAATATCCGTATTGCCTTTATTGACCAATTTCACAAATTGAATTTGCCATTGCGGTAATGTGGAATACTCATTGATATGCGTTTGATAATACATGCTGATATCTTCATCGCTAACAGGAGTCTTATCCAGTAAATCTTGTGGATTAATGCGAATATACTCTATTTTTACTCGCTCTGGATCCATTAATTCTTTTTGGTGACTGTTATAATATTGTTGAATTTCTGTTTGTGAGACTGAAACCGTATGATTAAATTGTTTGCTTGGAATAAGCATATAGCCCACAGTACGAGTTTGATACAGTGTAGCAATCGCGGCTTGCAATTCATTGGGTAACACAAAAGCGCTTTGTGTTAATCCATAGCGCACTTGATCAATTAACAATTCATCTTGCAGACTTTGTTGAAATTGCTCTGGCGTATAGCCTAAGTAATTTATTTTTTGTTGATATAGTTGTGGAGAGAATTGCCCCTTGTCTTGAAACATATTTAGGCTCATTAATGTTTCTTGGATCAACGCGGGCGATACAATAAAATGCTCTGCTTTGGCGGCTGTGGTTAAACTGGTGGTTTTAATCCATTGCTTAATCGCAGTTTGCTGAATTTGCTGTTGTAGCGCATCTGTTAATGTGGTATTTGGACTCATCACAGAAAATAAGCGTTGATTTCTGCGCATTATCTGGTCGAATTGTTCTTGCGTTAATTTTGTGTCATCTACTTTGATAACCACAGTGGCGCTTTTGCTTTCTTCTAGGTAATAGTGGATCCCCCACATCGCGAAGGTTACGGCTACTACACCAACGATTAAAGTTGCAAAAATGCCTTTTGTTTTATCGCGAATATTCTGTAACATAATCCCTAATGCCTACTCTAGCTATTAATGAGCGCTTATAATAACTGTTTCGAGCTCAAAAATAAAGACTATACTCTTCGCATTTGATTTTTAGGTGTTGTTGGCTGCGCCCATCTGGGAAAGCGCATATTTAGTGCAGAGCGTGTCGTTTGATCCCCAACGATTAAATTAAAGGCAGACAGGGCTTTGCCATAATGGTTTCCCATTCAATTATAAACCGCCCGAGCACCGCAAGTTCTCTTCGGGACATTTT
>CBFGYT010000099.1:0-5643 GCA_965653065.1 uncultured bacterium
TTGTTTTATCTCTAATATAAATCTGTGCTTCTATGTTATAGTGCCATCTATGCTCATTGTACTTCAAAATGCGAAGTAGCGTTATCATATTTACGTACCGTCAATCTCGCAGTGCCGTCATCCCCGCGCACGCGGGGATCCAGTGAATAGTGCACCAATTGTCGGTTATTCCTGGATCCTCGCGTGCGCGAGGATGACAATGCACGACAATACTAACTTAACTTCACATTTCAAATAGCGAACGGTATAGATATTAAATCGTTACAATTGCTCTTCTACCACTAATCAGCTAGAATAAATGCCAGTTTATCTTCATTCAAGGATTCACCCATGAAACGGATCGCAAAATTGGTCTCATTGGCGCTATTATGCACGAGTTTGACGGCATTAGCCAATCCAATTGCTCTACGGAAAGACCATCCCTATACTTATACTGTACAAAAAGGTGACACATTATGGGGCATTTCCGGTAAATTTTTACAAAATCCATTGCAGTGGCCACGTTTGATGCAAGCTAATCCCGAAGTGCAAAGCCCTTATCTATTATATCCTGGGCAAGTGTTAGAGTTTAGTTTACATAATGGCGAACCGCAATTGCACGTGGTGAGTAATGGGGTCATTAAACTAAGTCCACAGATCCAAGTCACTCGGTTAAACCCTATTCCTACATTACCTGCGGATTATATCAAACCATTCGTCAATTCAACACGTGTTGTGAATCGCGATGATTTCAATAAGCAACCTTACGTGGTTGCGCAAGCGGATGAGCATGTTGTTACCGGCGCAGGGGATCGCTTATATGTGGTTGGATTTACTGATCCGAATAAAATTGCAGAAAACTATGCGTTATTCCGTTTAGGCAGTGCTTATACATTACCGGGCACTAAAAAAGTGTTAGGCTATCAGGCTACCAGTGTCGGCCAATTGCATTTAACACAACCAGGAAATCCGGCTACTTTTGAAATTACGCGATCGGATCGAGAAGCAGAAATAGGCGATCGCTTATTGCCGATTGATGATGCGACGGTAAATTTAAACTTTACACCACAATTCCCACCGCCTAATATTCAAGGACAAATCATTGGCGTATTAGATGGTACGACTCAAGTGGGATCATTAAGCAATGTGGTGATTGATTTGGGATCGACGAGTGGAATCGTTGCGGGAGATGTTTTAGCGGCTTATCGAGTCGGGCAAGTTATTCCTGATCCAGAAGCCGCGAAAAATTTAACGGGACGTTCCAAAGCGATTAAATTACCGGATGAAAGAAAAGGCGTGATGATAATTTATCGCGTTTATCCACAAGTGAGTTATGGTTTAGTGCTTTATGAGCGTGGACCATTAAACTTGTATGATATTGTGCGATCACCCCAAGCGCCCACTACATTGAATCAAAATCAAGGGTAATATGTTATCTAAAGAATTGGGCGCACTGTTATTGATTTTAGGTACCTCTATCGGCGGTGGTATGTTGGCATTGCCGGCAGTTACCGCCGAATTAAATTTTATGACCGTGGTGCTCTATTTATTGTTAGCCTGGGCGTTAATGACGATGGGCGCGTTTGCTTTAATTATCGTGCAAATGCGTTTTGAACACGATGTAGGCGTGATGCCATTAGCGCGTAAAACCGTAGGGCGTATTATTTCTATTGTGACATTATTATTTTCATTACTGCTGCTGTATAGTTTACTGTGTGCTTACACGGCGGCAACCGGCGATGTGTTACACGCCTTATTAACACGATTACATCTTAATTTACCCAAGCCGCTTTGCTTATTATTAACAGCATTAATTTTAAGTAGTGTGGTGTATCGTGGTATTGCTGCAGCGGATAAATTAAATCGTCTTTTTATGTTCATGAAAATTATCGTTTGTTTTTTACTGATCATCAGTATTGTGCCTAGCGACCAGTGGCCACGGTTACACTTAGGGCAAACTCATTTTAATATACATGGTTTCTTAATTATGATTTGTTCGTTTGGCTATGGCATGATTTTGCCAGCCTTAAGTGAATATTTACAATTTGATCGCAAACGTTTAATCCGTATTGTGTTATTAGGTGGGTTAATTCCTTTGAGTTTATATTTAATTTGGATCGCCAGCGTGCATGCGGCACTAACACGAGAACAATTAATGGTATTAATGAATAGTGGCGATACCACGGCTACGTTATTGCAACTATTAACCGGCGTTACCGCTAAACCCATATTGCAAGGTTTTGCTTGGCTATTTGGTTCGATTTGTACGTTCACCGCATTTTTAGGGGTATCGATTTCTTTATTAGACTTTTTAGCGGGCGCGTTAAATATTCGCCGTACCAGACGGCCGAAACTACTATTAATGTTATTAACGTATTTGCCGCCTACCGCAATTGCAATGTTAGCGCCATCGTTATTTGTAGAAGCATTGGCGTATGCCGGGATCAGTTGTGCGTTTCTTTTGATTATTTTACCGTTAGGGATGTGGATCCGGGTGCGATGGATGCCAGTGCGGCAGGTGTTTTAGAGGAGGTATTGATGACTCATCCACAGAGCGAAGAACTAAAATATAATATGCTGTTTGTCATTCAAAATGCGAACGTTAATCACGGAACATGAAAGTCGTCATTGCGAGGAGCGCAGCGACGTGGCAATCCAGTGAATACACCACAGAACAGTGTACTATTCTGGATTGCCACGTCGCTGCGCTCCTCGCAATGACGGTCTCCAACTATGTATAATACAACTTTGCATTTCGAAGAGAAATGACTATATACCACTCGCTTTTCGCAAACAAAATAGAGCATATAAAAAACAAGCCAATAAAATTGTAAAGTAAAAAGACACACAAAAAATCCTAATTGAATTGTTATGATCCAATTTGTCTTTTTGAGAAATACTGCTAAGCTATTATAAATACTGAGTTATTGATATAAGTGAAAAATCTTATGGCAGCATCTCGTCAGCAAATTCCTATACTTCAGCATGAAGCGTCTTCTTTCTTAACGGGCGTTATCGCGGATGTGATTGCTGAGCAATTAATGAGGGAATACAAAGCCCCTAAGACTGACGACTCTAAGGCTAGCGACGATCGACAATCTTCTGGTAGCGGAGGTGCCTCTGCGCGTAAAAGCGGTCGTCAAGAAGATAAGCAAGAGCACATTAAATTGTGTGCTACGGTGCATACATTATTGCCCGGGCTACGTACCATGATATCGAATGAACAATTACAAGATAGGATCTATAAAACAGGATTTCTTAGAAAAACGATAGGCTATCTACAAATTTTGGAACATGAATATTCATACTGCATTGATCAGCGATACTTGAAATCAGAAGACTATCAAGAAATTTTAAAAAAAATACATGACAAAGATCAAGCTGTTTACAAAGCGCTAGTATATTATGCAAATTCTACCTATTCTCCGCAAAGAGGTGAGTATCGTCAAACACTGGATCATTTGCAAGAGATGTTAACAAAAGAAGAATATACGATTTTTATAAACAAGCATATGCATAGGCAACAAAGGAAGTTACATAAATATGAATGTGGTTTAGAAAACAAAAGTATAGACTTTCAACCGTATTTAAATGACTTTTTATCGCTACCTCTACTGCAAAGACAAAATCGAATTTTGCTTTCTGCTATACGTATTCATTTGTCAACCATAATAGCAGCAGAAAAATCAATTGCAGAAAGCTTAATTGAAGAAAAACAATCTTTGAATAGACAAGATTTTACACATAATTTAGTATTTACGGTATGTAGCATGTTAGAGTATCACCTCACGTCATCCATTTTTAATAATCGATTCCCATTTTTTCATTTCAAACTTATAGTGCGAATAGACGATAAAGTTAAATGGTTCCCCCAAACGATTTATGAATTGTTAAACATGCTATCTAGCAGTAACGAACAAGCAGAAGATAAAGAAAAAAAACTATGGCAACTGTTACAAACGAATGCCTGCCGCGATGACGGCCATTCATGGTTGTATTATCAATTCATGGATCTGTTGCACCAAATACAAATGTATTTTCCACAAAATGCATCACAAGCGATAGAACCTGTTGTAAATTTAGCCAGCCTATATCCTGCGTCTACTGCTATTCGATAAAATTATGAACAAAATTATTTTTATTTAAAAATAATGAAAGCCTCTTTTTACTACAAAGTTCTTGCAACATAAATAGAAAATAAAAACATATCACACAAATTGTTTTTTTAGTAAGCATAAAAGAAATTTCTGTACATTTTTGTATTGACACCATACAGTTTTTGTGTAAGACTACTTCAGCGAAGGATAAATTATATCCTTTTGAGCAAAACAAATACAGTTTGTTTAATTATAAACATTAAAAAACGTGAGGTATATTCTTATGGCCCTTCATACTACAGATGCTGAAAATATAGTCAATGCACGGCGTAAAGCGGTAGTAGCTATTGCTACAAAAAAAGCTTGCTAATATAGATAAAATTTTATATGACGATCGATTTCGAATTCCGCCGATGGCATTTTTTATTGAGCGTTCGAAACAAAAAGAAAAATTTATTAATTGGCTAAAAAACCTAGCTCAAGAAAATGAATTAAATCATCATTTTGCAACGGCAATGAGCAGTTCTGCAGCAACAGAGGCATACGCAGCTTATCGTCTTTACGCCCAACGTGATGAAATTCTATCTTTCGTAGCGACCAATTATGCTGTATTAGATGCTGTAGGGAAAGTTACGCTAGATGATTTACGTGAGGCATTTAATGATATTCGAAACAAAAAGACTAAGAATACCAGTCTGGCAATACAGCGCTGTCAGCCCCTAATAGATGAGCTAATGAAACCCACCACACTAAGTATTGGAAGCAGCGGCCAACAAGCTCCCAAGACAATCTCTCATGATGAGATCAGACAATCATCAAGCGCTACAATTAATAGTAGTGTAATTGCTGATGTAGTTATGCCTGTTCTGACGTGGGTGGAGAAGAAAGAGCAAGAAATTGAGACGGCAACAGCAGCATTAGTAGCAATAATTAAGAAAGCAGCAGTAGCATTACAAGAAATATATAGGAAATATCCAAACTTTAAGCCAGAGCAATTTGAAGCGCTGAGTCAAAATAGTGAACAAGGTTCTGTTGCTATCCAAGAAGAGTTTATAACCACTACTATAGCTATGGGTTCTGATTATGCAGAAGCTAAAAGACTTTTTTTATTGATAAATATCACTAAAACAAAAGCCACTAAAACAGAAACCACTGTGGATACGGATCCTGATTATGCAGAAGCTAAAAGACTTCTTAATGATACAAGACCTTAAAGAAGAGATTAGCAAAAAAATGGAGGACGCTAATAAAGAGTTTACGCAAAAGACTTTACAACCTATGCGTCAAAAAATAGTAGATGAACTTACAACATTGTTTCAGTTACCTCTTGCAGTAGTAGATCAATTTGTTCTACTTCAAGGAATGCTTTTATCCGGAGCAGTATTTGCGCCACCCTGTGCTGTAGGCGAATATAATACTTTCTTCTCTGGGTACGTTAGTGAGAACTGGGATGTTATCAATAAAGAGCTTTACTATAATATAGCAACGACAATGCTTGTTAAAGCGATTGATGCCAATAAGTTAAATCATGCCGAATTTAATACAGTAGGAATTGCCTGTATACGGT
>CBFGYT010000100.1:0-5636 GCA_965653065.1 uncultured bacterium
CGAGATAGTTATGCACGCTGCTGTTGCTACTTCTTTATGTTTAGTCGTGTGTTCTTCTATTGTTTCAGGATGGCGTCATCATCGTTATGGCAATGTACAATGGGTTGCTGTGAAAAAAATGTTAATTGGATTGATGATTGGTGCATGGTTAGGAACTGTTATTGCCAGACATATTCCCAGTGAAGCATTGCAACTTTTCTTTGGTTTTTTTGTGTTACTGGTTGCTTGGCGTATGGCTTATCCTAAAGAAAATGCAGACAGCCGTAGCTTACCCGAAGGGATCCATTTGAATATAGTGAGTGCGGTGATTGGGGCATTGTGCATTCTATTAGGCGTTTCGGGCGGTAGTTTGTTAGTCCCTTATTTTAATCGCTGTAATTTCCCGCTACGACAAGCTATCGCTACAGCTACGGTGTGTACGTTTCCAGTTGCAGTAACCGGAGTGGTCATTCTAATGCTTTTTGTTCCTAACAACCTTGTCATGCCTGCACATAGCAAAGGGTATGTATACTTCCCCGCGTTTTTAGGATTATTGCTACCCTGTGTTGCTTTGGTTCCTGTAGGGGTGAAGTTGGCGATGCATTTAGAAGTGAAAGTGATTCGACGTATTTTTGCTGCGATTCTATTGTTAATTTCTATCGATATGATCCATCAAGCAGGGATGGTTCTCTGGCATCATTGGCGAGGTTAATAGTATGTGGCATTATCCTAATATCAGTCCCATCGCATTACAAATAGGACCTTTAGCAGTTCGTTGGTATGGGCTTATGTATTTAATCGGTATTTTATTAGGTTGGTGGTTATTGGTGATCCGCAGCCGCGATGACTATTATGATTTTACCAGTGATCAAATCTCCGATTTAATTTTCTATGTAGCATTAGGCGTGGTGCTAGGTGGGCGATTAGGTTATATCTTATTTTATGATACGGCAGTTATTTGGCAGTCACCACTGACTATTTTTAAAATATGGCAAGGCGGCATGTCATTTCACGGCGGATTTCTCGGCGTGTTAGCGGCGTGTTGGTTATTTGGGCGCAAATATCATAAACCATTTATGGCAATTATGGATTTTATTGCGCCGGTCGTTCCCATTGGGCTAGGTGCCGGGCGCATGGGTAATTTTATTAATGGTGAATTGTGGGGGCGAGTGACCAATGTGCCATGGGGAATGATATTTCCTACAGGAGGCCCCTTTGTGCGACATCCATCGCAATTATATGAAGCCTTATTAGAAGGCGTTGTGCTCTTTTGTGTATTGTGGTGGTATTCCGGTCGCAAACCGCCGCGTATGGCCGTGTCCGCAGTATTTTTAATTGGTTATGGATCAGCACGTATTTTTTGTGAATTTTTCCGTATGCCGGATGTGCAATTAGGCTTTCTTGCTTGGGGATGGGTGACCATGGGGCAATTGTTATCATTGCCTATGGTTATTTTAGGTATCATCTTATTAGTATTTGCATATCGGAAAAAGAAAGAGGTAACAACACCATGAAACAATATTTAGATTTCTTACAACATATTTTAACAAAGGGTGAGGATAGATCCGATCGCACGGGAGTAGGTACTAAAAGCGTATTTTGCTATCAAATGCGTTTTGATTTAACAGAAGGATTTCCACTAGTTACCACTAAAAAATTACATTTACGCAGTATCATTCATGAATTATTTTGGTTTTTACGCGGCGAAACGAATTTAAAATATTTGCATGACAATAAAGTCACTATCTGGGATGAATGGGCTGATGACAATAATGATTTAGGCCCGGTGTATGGCAAGCAATGGCGTTCTTGGCAAGCAAGCGATGGCAAAGTGATTGATCAAATCGCCAATGTGATGAAAGCCATTCGTCAAGATCCCAACTCAAGACGTTTAATTGTGAATGCCTGGAATGTCGGCGATTTAGATAAAATGCGCTTACAACCTTGTCACGCGTTATTTCAATTCTATGTACAGAATAAGCGATTGTCGTGTTGCTTGTATCAACGCTCTGCCGATGCATTCTTAGGCGTTCCTTTTAACATCGCCTCTTATGCTTTGTTAACGCATTTAATTGCTGCGCAATGCGATTTAGAAGTGGGAGAATTCATTTGGACTGGAGGAGATTGCCATATCTATCAAAATCATATGGAGCAAGTAGAATTACAATTAACGCGCACGCCTTATCCGTTACCCAAATTGGTTTTGGCAAGAAAACCTGCAGCGATAGAAGACTATGTGTATGAGGATATTGTAATTACCGATTATGTCTGTCATCCAGCGATTAAAGCGGAAGTGGCGGTGTAGATATTCTCGTTTTACTTCACAAAGCGAAGTTATGCTGTGATAGTTGGGATCCGTCATTGCCACGTCGCTTCGCTCCTCGCAATGACAATGTTTATGTTCCGTGGTTAAACTTCAAACCAAGAAGTGTTTCTGGTATATGTTGGAATAAAATAAGGAAATATACATATGTACACGCTTAAAGACTTTGGCAGTTTTTATCTTTCAGGGCGGGAAATAGAATTAAAGTTTGATAACAGTCAAACGTATGGCAAAAAAACTGCAGAAGAAAAATCACAACACTATCAAATTGAACAAGCCTATATACAATTTTATATTCCACAAACTATAAAACACGATATTCCTATTATTCTATCACATGGTGGTGGTCATACCGGTGCTATTTGGGAAACGACCCCCGATGGACGTGCAGGATGGATACAATTCTGTTTACAACACGGTTTTAAAACTTATGTGATCGATAATGTCGAGCGTGGTCGATCGGGTTGGTGCTCATTGCCTGGCGTGTGGGATGATGCCATTGAATTACGCAGTGCAGAAGAAACCTGGCAATTATTTCGTATGGGATTACCTGAAAACTTTAAAGAGAAAAAGCCTTTTACACATCAGCAATTTCCTATGGAATCATTTGAAACATTAGTTTGTTATAATGTGCCGCGTTGGCGCAGTCATAATCGTTTATTTATCGATGCGTTAAAAAAATTATTAAAAAAGTTAGGTAAAGCGCATTTAATCACACACAGTCAAAGTGGACGTTATGGCATTAACTGCTTAATGGAAGCCCATGAGCATATAGAAAATTTAGTTCTATTAGAAGCAGCTACTTTTCCTGAGCCGATAGAAATGAACAATCCTATCCATACGAAAGTTACTTTTCTTTATGGCGATAATTTACAGTATGATGCTTTTTGGCGAGAGACTCACCAAAAAGGGTTAGAAGTGAATGCATTATTCTGTGAGCATAAGATTGAGAGTCAAGTGATCGAATTGCCAAAATTAGATATTTTAGGAAATTCACATATGATGATGATGGATCAGAATAATGAGGAAGTGTTTGATGTATTGATGCAGGGATTGAAAGTGTAAGAATACTCGCTCTACTTAGAAATGTGCGATTTAACCTTGAAACATGAAATTTGTCATTGCGAGCTTGCGAAGCAATCCAGGAGATAAGTCGTAAAATAGCGTGTTATTCCCTGGATTGCGTCGCTTGCTCGCAATGACGATTGCTAACTACCATAAGCTAATTTTGCATTTCGAAGTATAACAAGGATTGACTAATTTTAAGTGACAAGAATATTCCCTATTCCATTGACAAATCCAAAAATACAAGTAAAATAAGACTGCTTTAATTCTTAAAGGAGAATGTCATGTTTTTGATCATCAGTAATTACGTTGTCCCCTCTACAGAAGTTGACCCACATCGTACGCAGCACAAAGAATGGGTTGAGCAATACACCAAAAGTGGTGACTTTATTATGGCCGGACCGCGGCGCGGGAAAATCGGTGGCGTTATTGTCAGTCGATCCATGGAAAAAGAAAAGTTAATGAAAATTTTGGCAGAAGATTCTTTTGTCATGCAAAATTTGGTTGAAATGCAAATTGTAGACTTTGATGCACCGTTTACATTAGATGCATTTAAAGAGTTACAGAATATGTAGCGTATAATTAAGATCTGCTAATTCCTCTTTGGATCATAAACTTCACATCCTCATGCGCATTCAATAAAGCGGTTAAATGGCGATGAATAGTCGTGCGCGTAACATTAAAATGATTGGCTGCGATTGCCACAATATCATGAGGATGGCGCGAGATGTGCTTTAATAAATAGTCTTTAATTTTTTGATTTTGCAACATAGTCAATCCTAGATTATTATAACTAATTATAATAGATATTATAACTAGTTACAAATAACTAAGAGCCTATTTCTTTTTAATTTGTAAGCATATGAAAAGTAAGGTTTTTAAGAGGATGATATCATGAGGAAGTAAAATAGAGGACTAATGTGAAGGCAAATGATTATTACAACTAGTTATAATAATCATTATAACTAGTTACAATTAGGGTTAAAGGGCTAGATTTGATATGGCAGCATTTTTCGCTGGTTCCTGAGTAGCGATATCGATAATTTCTTGGATTAAACGAGCTGCTCGTGAAAATATACCGTCTATCAGGTCAGTGCGATCTTTTTCTGCGGCATATGAGTGATTAAGATAACTGTTTGAATATTTAGATGGCCTATGCGCAACAATTGGAACATCAATAAATTCAGCAAATTGACTCTCGTTAATAGCGGTTGTTAGTGCTAGATGGACATAATATTTTGATGGAAGCCCTCGTTCGGCAGTCAGGTGGTGGTTTAGATATGCAGCAAATCTTTCCATCAGATCGGCTTTTAAGCGTTTCTTTCTAATGTCGTTGTCGCTGTTCCATGGCCATGGATTATCGGCCTCTTTTCTAACCTCTTTCACATATTGTTCGATTTCTTCTATTTTCTGTTTAAAGTTGCTACTCACGATATAACCTGCGCTAAATTTTTACTAAGAAGAGAGTATATCACATTGACAATTGAATACAAATAGATCAATTTTATCAAAGATGCCATTAGCATTGAGACTAGTGGGGGGTAACGCTAAAAGTGTAATTTGACTAGAATATAACCTAATTGCATTTAAATTATATTGATCTTTCTTTCTCTTTATGACATAATCCGCCCCAAGTGTCTTGCAAGAGGTTAGGCCGTTACGTGGAAGGAAATCAATATGACTAGTGCTTTTTCTAGCGCAACGGAGCTTGCCGAAGATGAAAATGCCGAATTCAATCGTATCCATTGGCGCATTATTCTAACCGCAGGAATGGGCTTCTTTACGGATGCCTATGATTTATTCGTCATCGGCGTCGTCACGACCCTACTCACCGTACAATGGCATTTAAGCCTCACTCAATTAGCGTTATTAAATGGTGCTTCCTTATTGGCAGCCGCTTTCGGCGCTATTTTCTTTGGCACCTTAGCCGATAAATTCGGCCGTAAAAAACTCTATGGCTATGAAATCTTTATCCTTTTTTGGGGCGCATTATTTTCAGCGATAGTCCCCAATTATTCGATTTTATTAATTACGCGTATTATCATGGGATTTGGTATAGGAGGGGATTATCCTTCTAGTGCGGTGGTTGCCAGTGAATATGCGCATAAACGTAATCGCGGCTTTATTGTATTATTGGTATTTGCGATGCAAGCGGTAGGATTAATGGTAGGCCCCACCATGGCGGCATTATTATTATCCATTCACATTCCTTACAGTTTAGCATGGCGCGTGCTGTTAGCTTTAGGCGCTATTCCTGCGGCTATTGCCT
>CBFGYT010000101.1:0-5633 GCA_965653065.1 uncultured bacterium
TTTAGAACAAGTCATTCGTGTGCGCACAGGAGAAACCGGTGCAGAAGCTTTATAATTTATAAAATAGGTATTAGCTGCCTAATCACGCTCAAAGAAACTAGGTCTTAACTTATTTTAGCGAGCCTTTTTGTTTGCGGCAGAACTCGCTGTAATCTCTATTAAATCCTAAGTTGAGATTGTTATTTGCGAGTAAATTATCATTTGCAGACAAAAATATACCTTTTTTACAATAATGTGGCTATTTGCTAATTTTTCCTTAAGGAGTAATCAGTATAATTTATTCACAGAAAAATAATGTAACACACTAGCAATAGGTAAATTTCTTGTTAAACTATACTACGTTCTATGATAGTTCTGGTAACTGTACTACAACTTATTGGCAAGAGCCTGATGGTTCTATCTATATCTATAATATAAATACAGACATCGTTTTAGAGCTTGAATCCTTGCCTCTAGGAACTGGCAGTTTCGGTTCAGTATATACCGTGAAACAACATTACTTGCTTGATAAAAACAATCAAACTCTAGAGCCTATTGCAACAGTCAAAGATAGAATCATTAAATTGTTTTATCATGAAAATTCATATCGTTATTGCTTAAAAGAATATTCTGCTGTTTTTCACTGTGCGCGAGAAACGCTTGAACCAGAACCTCTCTTTCAATACAAAAATCTTGAGCACAATAGTTGTTACGCATTAGTTATGAATAAGGCTCCCGGTGTAAGCCTATCTAAGTATTTAGCACAATATCCGGACCTAAACCTTACTGAAAGACTGAAAATATTTATCTCTATAGCCAAAGTAGTCAACCAATTCTTACAAAACGGCTTATTGCACCTTGATATAAAAGCAGACAATATTATTCTTGATAAACAAGCTAACAAGTATATAGTCACTTTAATTGACTTTGGATTTTCTCAGCCAACTCGCTATGCATACTGTCAAGACAGAGCTGAGCTTGAAAATGATCAAACGTCATCTTCTAGCACGGATAAATCGTGGTATAGCGAGCAAGATATTTTACAAGAAAATAGAGGTACGCGATCAGCAAGAGACAGTGAGTATACTTGGCAAAGTCTTACTACTGGCTTAGATTCTATGGCATATGGCAAAGATTATGATAGCATGTCACTTTTATATGGAATAGCTTTCCCTCTTTTCAAGGTGCTACCTTCAGGGATTCATTATTTTATAAGCAAAGATGATGGTGATGATAACCTAGCTCGTAAAGCACAATACTCTAGAGTGTCTTATATTCAAGACTACGATAGACAATTCATGTTTGCATTCCTTGCGGTTATGCAAACATGGCAAATTGACCGCGCACCAATAAGCTGGGTAATAGATGAGTCCGAATGTATTCTAGAAAGTTTGATACACTTAGACAGTATTGATGGCGATATTCAAGGAATTGTTGCGGAAGAAACTTTCTTATCCGCCAAACCATTAACGGACGCCGAACTCAAGAACCCCCTCTTATCGAGCTCAATAAAATTTAATAATATTGAGGGCAGCAATCAAGAAACTATTGAAGAAAAACTTTTTTTGCCTCTTAGTTTATTAACCGACGAAAACCTTGAACAACGCATATTACAGTTACTTAAAAGTCTTTGCCATAACAAAAGAACAAATGAACAAAACCTTGCTACAACATTATTAATTGAAAGAGTCGCTAGTTATATATTTGCTATTAGGTTAGAAGAAAAAATCTCTTCTGGAAAAGACGAAAAAAAACTATACTCTATAATTGAAAGATGTTACGACTATTTTTGTGCATTCAAATATTTCTTCAGTCAGCATGGCGAAGATTTAGTAAATATTTTCAAAACGGCTGGGAACGGATATCAGTTTTTACAGCATATTTATACACAAAAAACACTACAAAAGAAAATACCTGTTGAACATCGCGTTATTATAGAGTTCGTATTAATGTCAAGCTTTGAGATTTCAAAGTACACGCTTCATGAGGCCATGTCAAGAATATACTCAAAAAATAAAAATCATAGAACATTGAATCATTTTCTAACGCTAGCAAATCGTTGTTTAGCCGCTCATTTACTAGAAAAACCCAATGGCATCCTAATCTATAACTTTTATCGTAACCATATCCTACATGCTCAATATAAATTAAAAAGAGAAAATGTACTTATATCCATTACAGGAGTTATCTCCTCTGTTACCGATGATAGATTTGACGATACTCATAAAATGTTTAATAATCTTGTATCTAAAAATACTTCTCATCCACCAACCGTATTAGATGAATACCATGACACTATATTATCTAAGGTTCTAAGCATTAACAATATTTTGCGTTATGAAAAAAACGCAAATAAGAGAGACTTAATCTCTAAAGAAATTGCTGCTATGGCGCGGTTAATAACCTGCTCCAATTTAAAGCGGTTAAAAAAAGTGGCTTTATTGCAAATTTTTCTAGATTGTATAAATACAATGATTATTTGTCACCCTAAACAAGGTATGCGTTTTTCAGGCGCTGCAATAATTTATACTACGCTATATTACTATTGCGGTAAGGATGAACATTGGCTGTTCCGTATGAGAAACTGGGTCAGTAAAGGCTCTGTTTCAAAAGCGCTACTAGAGATGGCGCCCCCTCAAAAACAAGCATCGGATGACAACGTCGCAGTATCGCTTCAAAGTTTAGTTGATATTTTTGATATTTCTGAAGTAAAAGCGTGTCATGAAAATTTATTACGTCATATTGCTAATAAGCCTCATGCATCCCATATACATGCCCTGTTAGAATCGTTAGACCAGAAAGATAATAATGATGATAAAATTGCATACTTAGAGCAACAAATTAAGACTAATGAGAAATTAAGACCCGGATCAAAATGGTGCGAATTCAACAAAGCAAATGACGATACTATCCTCTTATTAAATACGCTCTTAATGAGCATGAAAAATCATCAACAACAGTTTGCAAATACAAGGCTTTCCTCGAAGGCGTCATGTTCGCATTCTACACATCAGTAGAACTCATAACTGCATTCTAGTTCCATCCACAAACTTTACCGACACTGAAGACTGTCCATAAACACAAGCAGCGGCTTGTCAAAAAATCCTTGCTCGAATTTGTCGCGTCAATTTTAAGAGCCTGGCAAACCCTGATTAGTCGACATTTGTGATGAATCTTTATTGCTACTAGATGTCATATCTGTAGGCTTAACGTTATCCTTCATCGTATTTGTTTCCGGAGATTTAGCATTATCAGATCCTGCATCTGTCTTTGTCGATTTAGCACTATCAGTCGTTGCTGGCGCTGCCGTCGTATTGTTTTCAGGCTTATTCCCCAAAATAAACACATCTTTTTTATGGACACCTGTCGCTGTTCCGGGCATATACAACGGACCTGTTTGCCCACAGGCTGATAATAAAATACTTCCCGCACAAATCATTATAATACAGCCCAAACTTTTCATTTTTTATACAACACTTTTAAATTCATATTGTTTTGCATTATACTCGCGTTATTGCAACAACTAAAGGGATATAGAAGGACATGAATGCTTTACTAGAGCACGTAACCATAGAACCCACAGCGCCAGCACAAGCCGCCGTTATTTGGTTTCATGGCTTAGGCGCAGATGGCCATGATTTTGAGCCTATTGTTCCACAATTGGCTTTACCACCCACCTTGCCCATACGCTTTATCTTTCCGCACGCCCCGGTGATCCCCATCAGCATTAATGGTGGTTATCCTATGCCCGCATGGTTTGATATTATCAATATAGTGCCTAAATTAGAGATAGATATGCAAGGATTATCCGCAGCCATTCATGCAGCACACGATTTAATTCAAGCGGAAGTGAATAAAGGGATCCCGGCTGAGCGGATCTTTTTAGCTGGTTTTTCTCAAGGCGGTGCCGTGGCATTATCGGCTGCGTTGAGTTATCCCACGCCTTTAGCTGGCATTATTGCTTTATCCACGTTTATTCCAACAGATCAATTAGCACAAATGAAGACTGTGCAAAAAGTTCCCATTTATATGGCGCACGGCAGTTTTGACGATGTATTGCCTATGCCACTGGGGGAGCTAACCTATCGGTTATTAAAAGAGCGTGGCTTATCGATAGAATGGCAAACTTACAGTATGGCACACGAAGTCTGCCATGCTGAAATTAGCGCTATTTCTCAATGGCTACAGGCAAATACGCCTGCAATGGAGAAAAATAAAGCAAATTGAGAAGATTCGTACAAAAATGAAGCAGAAAAAGATGGTAATCCTTCCTTGCATAGTTTAAAATATAACCACATCATTAGGAGACTTTTATCGTATGGATATTATTAAAAATATTCCGCTGCAATCTTGGAATAGTGCAATTAACGCTGACATTTCTAAACAAGCCACTCATGCGTTGGAGCACGGCCATATGCTGGTATTACCGCAATTAACTTTTGAGCTAAGTGCGGAAGAAAAGGCTTTATTATCTCCTAAATTAGTCGCTCCTAACCGTAAACATATACAGTTTAATCCTCACACGGGAAACTTGCTTAGCACAAAAGCATCCGCTCAACAGCAGGCACAATTAAAAAATGTTTTACGCCGTTATTATCAACACACTTTAAATTTACTCATCTCGCTATTCCCACACTATCAACAACATGTACACTCGGGGCGAACTCATTTGAGTACAATTGAAATCAGTCAACCTCTCCGTTTTTCACAAAAAAAGGCTCCCCGCTTACGCATTGATGCTTTCACGGCAACCCCTATGCATGGCCGACGTATTCTGCGCGTTTTCACTAATATCAACCCCAATCATATAGCGCAAGTATGGCAAACTGGCGAACCTTTTACGACTCTGGCCAAACGATTTATTCCAGAGATCCCATCTATGTCCGCAGCAGAACAATACTTACTAAATTTATTTAAAGTAACTAAAACCCCCCGCTCACAGTATGATCATTTTATGTTAAGCATTCGTAATAAAATGCGCAAGGATTTGGATTACCAACAATCTGTTGATAAAAAAACAATTGAATTGTTACCTGGCAGCACGTGGATTTTATTTGCGGATCAAGTTTCTCATGCTGCAATTTCTGGACAGCATGTATTAGAGCAAACTTTTTACTTGCCCGCCAACGCGATGCAATATCCAGAGACATCCCCATTACATATATTAGAAACGATGTTGGCACAGTCTTTAGTTAAGAAAGAAAAAGTTTCATCGGTGACAGGATAAACAGCGAGTGTCATACTTTAAGCCTTCACTTTCGCAATAAAATCATTTATTAATTTCCTAGAAATGCTGATAGAAGAACTAGGCAATCCCGGTAGATTATCCACAGGATACCACCCCGCTTTTTCTAGCTCACCATCTTGCAGAGTGATTTCTCCACCGGCATATTCTGCTGTAAAGCCTATCATTAAAGAGTCGGGAAATGGCCAGGGTTGCGACTCTACATAACGAATATTTTTCACGGTTAACCCTACTTCTTCAAACACTTCTCGCTCTACCGTTTGCTCTAAGGTTTCACCGACCTCAACAAATCCAGCAATAAGCGCATAAACACCCGCAGGAAACGACGCCTGACGCGCCATCAATATTTCATCGCCCTTAGTAATAGCCACAATAATGGAAGGTGAAATCCGCGAATCAAACTGGTTTT
>CBFGYT010000102.1:0-5632 GCA_965653065.1 uncultured bacterium
AATAGGAAGTTTTTCCTGCTATTGAAACATCTATAGAAGAGATGACACTTTCTTGGCAAGATGCGGCTGTAATCAGTAGTTTTATTCAAGGCGATATAAGCGTAAATGTGTATATTGAGAACGTTGTTGATAGATTCAGTGCGCCACCTGATTCTGTAGAAAATTATTCACTATCCTCGGACTATAAAAATAATGAAGACTATCAGCGATTGGCAGTACTGTTGCCGCGACTGTCTATAGCCAATAGAAACACGGTTTTAACTGCTTTGGGTTATCCTGGTATGAGGTTTATGCCTGTATTTCGGGAAATGTATACAGCGTTGACGAACGATGAGCTGGTTGCTTTTTATCAAGAGAATCGCACCACGTTGATAGAGAATATGACTACGGTGGATGACTGCTTAGCACTCACCGACATGTTTTCACATCTGGATGAAATTGATCTTTTACCGGTGATGTCCGCTACGTTAAAGGTTAGGCTAGGCGATAAAAGAATCTTTAAAGACCTTATCTTTAACTTACTGGCAATTAAAAATGGAGATCGAGTACTAGCCCTTATAGGATATCCGTTGTTTGAGACAACAACGCAAATGAGCAGATGTTATCGTTTAGTTCAGCAATGGGGTGAGCAGAGTCACGTGACAGCAACAGAGTATTTTGCCTTAATAAAAGAAGAATTGTATCGGCGTGTTTTCGCAGGAACAATAAAGGATTTCTTTAATGGGCTTTGGATTACGTATGAAGAAAATAATAGTCAAGAATATACATTAGCGAACAGAAGAAAATTCTTACTGTGGGGGAATACAGAGGAAGCGCTGTCTCAGTTATGTAGTACGCTTGAATTTCCCGGTAAAAATGAATTACTGCGAAAATATGGCAATTTACCTAAAAGAATTACGTTGCCAATTATAGTAGAACAACTGTTCTCTGATCTAGATAAGATGGAAGATCCCGCTTCAGAAGAGAGCATCGCACTCGTGAATTCAATCTATAGTGCAGTAGATAGTGAAACACTAGTAAGTGTTTTGCTAAACCGTTGCTTCGATTTTGACAAAATGAGGCGGGACTTCAATGGTTGTACGGAAGATAATCAAGCAAAACTAGTCAGTTGGCTTTTTGAGGGAGAGAAGCGAGGTTTAGTAACGATAAGAAGTTGTTATGATATGGCTAAAACTGAAAAAGTTAGAATGATGTTCAGAGATGAAATAATACAGAGTTCTAATAATGCAGGAGTTGCTTTTGATCGATTACAAGAATTAGGATTTAAAAAAGAATATTTCATATCATACCTACAAGACAACCTATTTAGAGATAGGGATCACCATAGTCGTTCTGGAACATCGCCACTCGAAGAATTGATAACAAAGTTATCCTTAGAACATCGCCGTTACTATCAAGATATATTATTACCGCGAATCAATGAATTATATGGTCTCAAGACTCAAATTGAAAAAATTGTTGAGTATTTGCAGCAATCGGTTGGAGAAAATACCTTGGATGACAAGAAATTTGCAGAGCATGTTGCTCAAGTTTCATGGTATCTGCGCGAAGGGCCTGTAGAAGCAAACTTATTTTTTCAGTTTATTATGGCATTATTTTTAAATGACAATCAAAAGCGCATAGCATCTAGCGCTTGTGAAAGAGTACTAGAGGACTTAAAAAATCAGTCAGATCCCACTGTAACAAAGGTATTGATAGAAAACGAGTTATTTAGGTATGTGAAATTTCGCGTAGCCAGCGCAGCCTCACGGGAAGCTATCTGGAAGATTGCGCAAGATATTAAAAAGATTGGCAATATAGTTGATCTGGGAAAACATATAATGTTTGATATAGAAGATTTCCTATATGACGGTTTGATGCGCGATAAATTGAGAATGCCATTACTTGATGCGATAGAGCATTTATTCCCTCTTTTCATCTATCGATGTCGCTATAATGACAGGCGATTTTTTGCAGGAAAACTTTTGGCTGTATTGAATGCCGAGAATTGGCAGAAGATTTTTGAGATAGTCGATATAAACGCGTATCTTTACGATAAATTTATTCCAGGCATGCTACTAAAAAGGAGCGATCTTTGCCAGATTTTCCCTACAGAAGAAGCTATTAAGATGTTTCTTTCTAAACATGCAGCAAACTATAGTGGTTGTGGCATGGGGGATTTGCGAGCCCAATTTATGAAGAAATGGGTAGAAACTTTTCAGAAAGAATATGCACGACAGTCGGGAAATTCTAGCATTTCTTTCTTTGAGGATCCTTACCTGTGGTGGCGAGGCAAAGATATGACAGCACAAGATATTCTAAAGTATGCACAGGAAAACCCACGCTCTAACATAGCCAAGGTCATTTCCCCTTCACGGTCATCTGTTATGAAAGGTAAACAGTCTGTCGCAGCATAAACGGTTGTCAGATAGCGATATAACCCATCCCGCGCATGCAGATATTGTCATCTCCGTGAAAATGACAGCACGTGGATTTGATAACTCTACTTCGCATTTTGCAGTAAAATCGATATACTATATAACTACAATAGAGTTTAAAACAAAAAAGAGTGAGCAACCACATGATGCATGAGAATGAATTATCACAAATCACTTTTGATGATTTCACCAAAGTACACATTTGCGCCGGTACTATATTAGAAGCTAGTCTCAATGAAAAAGCACACAAACCCGCTTATATTCTGACAATAGATTTTGGTGAGCAAGGTATAAAAACCACGTCCGCACAAATCACCGAACATTACACAGCAGATAAATTAATAGGCCAGCAAGTTGTTGCGGTGATGAATTTCCCGGCGAAACGCGTTGCGGGTGTCAAATCCGAAGTATTGGTGTTAGCCTGTGTGCATGCAGAAGAGGGCACCATACTATTACAACCGACTAAAGCCGTTAAAAATGGCTGTCGAGTGTTGTAACGCATTTTATTCATTGCAAATTTTTCCAGTATTTCTTACGGATGTTCTATCCGTAAATTATGCGTATACTCTGCGCAAAGCTATGCTATACTTTTTATATACTCGAATGCGAGGGTGTGGGTATGTTTTTAAATTATGTCGATCTAGAAGACGATAGAAAAATACATGCAATTCAACAAGTTATAGACACGATGCCATTTATCATGGGCATGAAAAACATTGAGTCACGCTATTTGTTAGCCAATAGACATTGGGCGCAAACGATAGGGGTATCTAACTCACAAAAAATTATAGGGCTTACTGACGATGTATTGCCTTGTAAAGTAAATCAATTGGCAGCGGTTTTTGTGGCGGAAGATCAAAAAATTATAGAGCAGCATAAACCGTTAACGATACTCACTTGTGCTTATTATGCGAATGATCGGCGCTGTTTAGTTTATGGTACGAAATATCCGGTATTAAATGATATAGGAAATGTGGCTGCTATAGGGGCGTGCTATAGCGAGATGACACAAAGCCCATTATTAAATTTAGCGCCACTGTTATCCTTACGCGATACGCCTTATGGTTGCCGCAAGCTGGGGGCGCAATTTAGTTATATCATCGCCGCAAGCATTCCTGAATATGGTTTATCTACACGACAATTAGAATGTTTGTTTTATATATTGCGTGGTAAATCAGCCAATGAAATTGCTATTATTTTAAAGCTCAGCAAACGTACGGTGGAAACGCACACTGAATTTATTAAAAATAAATTACAATGTGACAATAAAGCGCAGTTGATAGAAAAAGCCTTGAGTGTAGGTTTGTTGAACACTATTCCCAATAGTTTTTTGCAGTCGAACTGCGCATAATAAAAACAATTCCTCTTGCACTTATCGTGTAAATCTCGTACTCTTAGTTTTCTATAAATTAAGGATAGGGCATGAGTAGTTTAGTACAGAAATCAGCCACAACTGTGGCGATGACCAATATGATCAGCCAACAAATTCGTACCAATGGTGTTCATTCGGAAACTATCTTGGATTTATTGAGCGAAATACCTAGAGCGGCCTTCGTGCCCTTGGAATATCAATCCTTGGCATACAGCGATACAGAATTACCCATTGGTCATCAACAAATGATGTTATCTCCTATGCTAGAAGCCAAGATCATGCAAAATTTACAATTAACGCATGAAGATACGGTGTTAGAAATAGGAACGGGTAGTGGTTATATGACCGCGCTATTGGCAAAACAAAGTCGTTTTGTTTACAGTGTCGATAAATACAGTGAATTTACGCGCAATGCCGCCAAAAAATTAGCACAATTTGCCATTGACAATGTGTCATTAGAAACAGGACAAGCAGCGCATGGTTGGATGGCACACGCGCCTTATGATGTTATCGTCGTAACAGGATCGTTACCGACATTAGAACAACATTTTTTGCAACAGTTAAAAATCGGCGGTCGCTTATTTATTGTCGTAGGACAAGCACCTTGCCAAACTGCGTTGCTCATCACACGTGTCGGTGAAAAACAATGGCAACAAACAAAATTATTTGAAACAGTCATTCCATTATTGGAAGATTACAGTCCGGTGGAGCGATTTGTATTTTAAGTGGGGTTTTCATGAAAAAGATCATACAATTAAGTGTCGGCGTGGGGTTATTAGCCAATGTGTTAATCATTCATGCCACCGATTTAATGCAAGTCTATCAAGATGCGTATAACTATAATCCTAATTTTCTATCGGCAAAAGCAACGATGCAAGCGACTATGCAAGGCGTGCCAATTGCACGTGCTGGGTTATTGCCTGAAGCAATGGCAACGGGCCAAGATGGCTTTCATAATTTTGATAATGATGCCCCTAGTGGTGGCTCGCAAACCGTTTTAGTGAATGGGCAGCCACAAACCATTGCTTTGAATGGTACTAATGGCACTTACCGCTATAATGAACATGGCTATGAAATTTCTGCTAGTCAGCCATTATTTAATTTTGCCAATTGGTTAGGCTATAGCAGCGCGAAGTATTCGGCAAGCTCTGCTGCATCCACGTTTAACGCCGCATTGCAAACATTGATGAGCACGACCGCGCAAGCGTATTTTGCCGAATTAAATGCTGAAGATACTTTAAGTTATGTTCAAGCAGAAAAACAAGCCACTTATGAATCGTTAACCCAAGCAAAGCAAAAATTTGATGTGGGATTAATTGCTATTACTGATGTGGAACAAGCCAGAGCACAATATGATTCTAATGTGGCGGCGGAATTATCAGCACAAAATGATGTTATCAATGCCAAAGAAAATTTACATGCCATTACCGGTATGTACTATGAGCATTTAGCCAGTTTACATAATAATGCAGCGCCACTCATAAGACCTATCCCTGTGGACGTGAATAAATGGGTTGAGGTAGCCGATAAACAAAATTGGACATTGATTGCGTCTAGACAAACGGCTGAAGCAGCACGTAGAACAGCGCAACAAGATCAAGCCAATCATTTGCCTACCGTAGATGGTGTAGCGAGTTATACAGGAGATAAAACGGGAACGACATCGACAGGCCAACGAGATTATAACGATGCATTTATCGGTGTCCAAGTGACGGTACCGATTTTTGAAAATGGCATGGGATATACTTCCGCAGTAGCCAAGCAAGCGGGTTATCAATATGAAGCGGCCGTGCAAAATCGAGATGCAACTTATCTTAGTACAGTGAATAACACCAAACAAAAT
>CBFGYT010000103.1:0-5618 GCA_965653065.1 uncultured bacterium
CTATCCAGTCTAAGCCATAAGGGCCTACAATAATACCCACTAATAAATAGCCCAAAATAGGCGGAAGTTTTAAGCGACGCAGCACCGTAGTTACTAATACCGCAGCGAATAAAACAATAATGATGTTAGCGAGTATGCCAAAATGCATGAGTTGTACCTATTTTTGAGTTCAGATCATTAAGTAGTTTAGTAGACCTTGATTTTACTTCGAAACGTGCAATTTAATGCGGAACATGAAAGTCGTCATTGCGAGCGTCAGCGAAGCAATCCAGAGGATTAGTCGTAAAATAGTGGGCTATTCTCCTGGATTGCATCGCTTGCTCGCAATGACGATTTACAAGTCTTGCGGTAAACTTCACGATCTGAAAGACATTTAGCTTTATTAACAAACCATTAAAAAACTAAAGCATTTCTTCTTCTTTGGATTTCTTCTTTTTCACAGGAGAAGACATATCTTCTGGCTCTACTTCTTTACGTAATTTATCTTGATAATATTCTGTCAATGATTGTACTAATACGCCTAAAATACGATAAGATTTATCAATGCGATTAATTTCAAAATCATTATTTAATGGTTTTAAGTAGATATCATTGCCATCTAACATTATTTGTTTGACTTGAATTTTATTCTGTCCTTCAATATGAATTGCAATAATATCTTTGTCGTTTGCAGTGAGTGTGGGTTCAAAAACCATCAAAGTATCTTTAGGATAGTGTGGTTCCATCGTGTGATCTTCCATACGCACAGCAAATGCTTTATCCGTGACATTAGATTCGGTAGAAATATAACTGCAAATTTCCGCTGGCAAATGTTTTTCAGGCCAAGCAACGCATTGCTCCCAATTTAATAAAGGAAGTTGACTCCAACTGCGATAGTAAGGATTGTAACTGCCTGTAAATCGGGTCGCGGGTAAAGGTTCATCGCCGATTAATGCACTGATATTGACACCAAAAAATTTAGCAATTGGGCTTAATGAGCCAACTTTGGGATTATCAGTTTCTCCAGAAGCCATGCGATGAATAACGGGTTGGCCAACGCCTGTTTGTCTAGCTAATTCGGTGACTGTGATCCCGACATCATGCATTAATGTTTTTAAAATAGTACTCAATTTAGACATTCCATTTACTTCTGCAGTTGATTTAGACATTCCTATTTCTCCGTGAGTTTCTATATTTGTAGCGCAATCGTTTTGATAGCGAGTTTTAGTCTGTGAAGTAATAATACATTTACTTCAGTGTCCATTAGTATACATCAAACTATGTGTAAATGCATCTTTTTTATTGAAAAAAGGAAAAAAAGCAGATAAAACCAGTTGACAATAAAAAATATATGCTTTAAAGTATTTTGTACCAAGCTTATGAAGCTGTGTTTGTCTTCTCCACAGTAAATAAGCCTTTGCTGGTAAGGGTAACATGGGGGATTGCACTCTAGCCGTGAAGGGCTGGCTGCTTAACTGATAGAGTAAAAATCATCTTATTTATCCTGAGCTACTGGTATATACCTGCTGGTCAGCTCAGTTATTCCAGATCCTGTTGAGAACGGGACGGTACTGGTTAAGAAAAGCACTTGATCTCGGGGGAGTCAAGATTTTTTTCTGTACAATACAGTTCAGACTGTTTCTCAACAGGTTTTTTTATGTAAGGAGATAAAGTGAGTGGAATTCGTTCAAAACACGATGAATTTTTTAAAAATATGATGCGTCACCCTGAAATGGCGCAAGATTTTTTTGTGGCTCATTTACCTAAAGAGATCTTATCAGAAATTCAATTATCTACGCTTTGTTTAGAAAGTAGCAGTTTCGCTGATGAAAAGTTAAACAGATATGAAAGTGATATGCTTTTTAAAGTAAAAAGAGTGAATAGCACAGAAGATGCTTTTATTTATTTGTTGATAGAACATCAAAGTAATGCTGACCCACTCATGCCTTTTCGACTGCTATGTTATATAATTCAATTTTTAAAATCCTATATTATACGGCATAAAAATACGCCTTTACCATTGCCAGCTATTTATCCTTTAGTTGTTTATAACGGGCGAACCGTATGGAATTATGATAGGGACTTTTTTAGTTTATTTGGAGATTTATCCGAAAGGATGCGTAAGATATTATTTGCCCCGAGTGCATTTATAGATGTTTGCCGAATGGAGGAGTCTACGTTATTAACAAAGCATTTATCAAACTTAATGTTGGCTAGTTTGCAACGAGCAAAAAATCGAAAAGAGCTAGAAAAAAAGGTAGAATTGATCAATACGTTATTTGTAGAATTTGGACTCCGTCACGCTAGCGAATTGGTTTATGCTGTGCTAAAATACAACACTGTGATGGGCGTTGATACCGATCATGAATCAACTAGTGATTATTGGGCAATTTTTACAAAAGGGTTTACGGCAGAGTACCAAGAGGTTATTATGAATTTAGAACAAGCTACCAGAAGAGAAAGCTTTCAACAAGGGATGCAACAAGGGATGCAGCAAGGAGTACAACAAGAGCGAATAGAAATAGCGATGAAAATGCTGAGTGAGAGAATGGCAATTCCTGTTATTTCTAAAATTACAGATCTTTCTGTTGCCGAATTAACAGAAATAGCAGAAACATTGAATTAAAAAACCGAAATAATACTTTATGAACTTTTTACTAGACAAACAAACTGAAATTACGACTATCTTATCTACACTAGGTGACTTTTTACGATTTGCCGTTTCTAGTGCGAAAAAAACAGAAACTTATTGTGGACATGGAACAACACAGATTTGGGACGATATGGCAATGCTTATATTAGGAAGCTTGCATTTACCGGTAGATAGCCCAGATTGGGTTTGGCAAAATCAACTCTTACAAGAAGAAAAAGAATATTTGTTAAAACAAATTATTGGACGCGTTGAAAAGAAAATTCCCGTGCCGTACTTGACGCACGAAGCATGGTTTGCACAGTTACCTTTTTATGTAGATGAACGAGTATTAATCCCGCGATCTCCATTTGCTGAAATCATTGAAGCACAATTTCAACCGTGGATAGAAGCGGATACGATTGAGCGAGTCTTAGAAATTGGAACAGGCAGTGGCTGTATGGCGATAGCAACTGCATTTGCGCTACCGCACAGTGAAGTGTATGCTGTCGACATTTCTAAAGACGCATTAGAAGTTGCTAATATAAATGTAACTCAACATCAATTAATGCATCAAGTGCATTTGGTGCAATCTGATTTATTTCAACAGCTACCTAAAGGGCTTACTTTTGATTTAATCATCAGTAATCCTCCTTATGTAGATGCAGAAGATATGGCGACTTTACCAGATGAATATCGTCATGAACCCACCTTAGCGTTAGCGGCAGGAGAAGATGGCTTAACTATTGTTCATCGTATCTTAAAAGAAGCTGCACGTTATCTAAATCCGCAAGGAATATTAATGGTTGAAGTGGGTAACAGTAGCGGCGCGCTAGTTGACGCTTATCCTACGATCCCTTTTGTTTGGATAGAGTTAGCGCAAGGGGGCGATGGTATTTTTCTATTAACACGTGAAATATTATTAGCACACCAACAGTTATTTAAATAAAGGTTAAAGATATGACATCATCATCGGGGTTACGAATCGCAGTCGTGGGCGCAACAGGATTAGTGGGTGAAACCCTATTAGAAATTTTAGAAGAAAGGCAATTTCCTGTTGCAAAATTATATGCTATAGCGAGCGAGCGTTCTCAAGGCGAAACAATTTTATTTCGTAAAAAACCTATCTTAGTAGAAAATATAGTAGAGTTTGATTTTACTCAAGTGGATATAGCGTTTTTTATGGTGAGTAATGCTGTGGCATTAGAGTATGCGCCGCGCGCTGCTGAAAGTGGGTGTATTGTTATTGATAATAGCTCGGCGTTTCGTTACGAAGCAGATGTCCCACTCATTGTGCCAGAAGTCAATCCAAGTGCTTTGGAAGAATATAGGCAACGCAATATTATTGCGAATCCAAATTGTTCTACTATCCAAATGGTGGTGGCATTAAAACCGATTTATGATGCGGTTGGCATTACACGAATTAATGTCACGACCTATCAATCTGTATCGGGAGCAGGGCGCGCTGGATTAGAGGAATTGGCACAACAAACACAGCAAGTGTTAAATGCACAACCTTTGGGACAAAGTGTTTTTCCACGACAAATTGCATTCAATATTATTCCGCATATTGATACATTTCAAGATAATGGTTATACCCGTGAAGAAATGAAAATGGTATGGGAAACACAAAAAATTTTAGCGGATGATACTCTATTAATTAATCCGACTGCAGTACGCGTGCCAGTCTTTTTTGGACATTCAGAAGCCATTCATATTGAAACGCGTGCTAAAATTTCTGCTCAAGAAGTATACGATTTATTGCGAGATGCGCCAGGGATCCTAGTGACCGATCTAGACGAAGTCGCGAAATATCCTACTCCGGTGATGAAACAATCATTAACCGATGCGGTTTATGTTGGCCGTATCCGCGAAGATATATCTCATCCACATGGTATTAATTTATGGGTCGTTGCAGATAATGTTCGTAAAGGAGCCGCATTAAACGCCGTAGAAATCGCGGAAATTTTGATCAAAACAAGGGCGGACTAAGGGTACTTTTAATCTTAACTTGAGATAACAGCAATCATCCAAATCTGCGTTTTCTTGATGCGGCGCGATTAAGATATAAAGCTGCACAGATAATGCGCAAAAAGATAAAAATAATCATAATAATCATAATGAAGGCTGCTATTTGCTAAAAATTCGCATATACTTGATATACAAGGAAACTATTTGGAATAAGGAATGGTAGTTGGTAAAATGCATAGTCGAAAAGATGCGCGGCCACAGCCTCATCAAGCAATATTTGCTAAACGAGAAAATGTTTTGTCTAAATTAATATCTATTTTAGCCGGTCTAGGGATAACTTTATCCGCATCTGCTATCGGTTTAGGGGATATACAAGTTCAAGGCGTACTAAACCAACCGTTTCATGCCACTGTTCCATTGACAGATTTAGGCTCTTTAAACCCACAAGATGTTAAAGTGCAATTAGCAACAATTGATAAGTATAATGAGTTGAATATCGATCGTCCTGGATATTTATCGCATTTTTCATTTACGGTGGATGACAGCCAAGCCGGGCATCCACAAGTCGTTATTACTTCTGATATTCCTATCGATGATCCTATTGTTAATGTCTTGTTATTGGTCAACGCATCCGGTACAAAATTTTATCGCGAATATACCATATTCTTAGATCCGAATACGCCGGCGTATAGCGCGAGTGGTATTACTGCTTCTAGCAATAATAATGCACCTGCTGTGAAGCCCTATTCTCGACCTGCCAGTTCAGGGAAAATAACTCAAAATGGATGGTATGGGCCTACGCATGCCAATGATACTTTGTGGCATATTGCTATTAATTACCAACCTAAAGGTGCTAGTGTAGAACAAACAGCAGTAGCTATTTATCAAAATAATAGCAATGCTTTTATCAATAATGATATTAATAAATTAAAAGCAGGCGTCAAATTACGTATTCCTTCTACAAAAGCAATTCAAGCCGTGTCGCCGAATACAGCGCATGAAATTTTATCGCAACCTACATCGACATCTATTTCTTCAG
>CBFGYT010000104.1:0-5584 GCA_965653065.1 uncultured bacterium
ATCATAAAGCCAAGCGCCTTTACCATATTCAAATGAAACAGGTAGGCGCTTATATGTCGACATAAGATGATCAGTCATGGTTGGTTGTTCCTTTAATATTCATATACCGCGGCTATTCAAAATATGAAGTTAACCTTAGTATTGTTGTACGCTGTCATCCTCGCGCACGCGAGGATCCAGGAATAATCGACGAATTGTGCTATTTTCACTGGATCCCCGCGTGCGCGGGGATGACGGCTCGAGGATACAATAAATTAATTTCGTATTTTGATATAAAAGTAAGTATATCTCTTTTACAATATTACTTACCCAAAATTCTTTTCCGCAAAACTCCAATTCATCACTGCCCAAAAATTTTCTAAATATTTAGGCCGTGCATTGCGTGTATCAATGTAGTAAGCGTGCTCCCACACATCGCATGTAAACAACGGTGTATAGCCCGCTTCCGTGATTGGTGTGGCGGCATTTTGTGTTTGCTTAATCTCTAATTCGCCGCGATCATTTTTCACTAACCATGCCCAGCCAGAGCCAAACAAAGTCACGGCGGCTTTAGTGAATTCTTCTTTAAATTTTTCCAAAGAACCAAATTTCTGTGTAATGGCTGCGGCGAGTGCGCCTTCTGGGCCGGCTTTGGCTTTGGGTGTTAATGAATGCCAATAAAACGTGTGATTCCAAATTTGTGCTGCGTTGTTAAATATACCGCCTGAAGAATTTTTGATAATCGCTTCTAAATCTTGATTAGCCATAGGCGTATCAGCAATTAGTTTATTTAAATTATCAACATAGGCACGGTGGTGTTTACCGTAATGATATTCTAAAGTTTCTTGTGAAATATAAGGAGTTAAAGCATCCATAGGATAAGGTAGCGCTGGTAATTCAATCATTTTAGATTCTCCATCAAGTTAGTTAAGCGTAAGACCTTAAGTGTACGGCTATAGCCTTCTTTTCGCAAGTGTGTTAAGATCGACCAATATAATTATTCGCCACTTTTTGCTGCGGGTCGATTGTTGTGTTGAATAGTTACAACCAATCTTATTTAGGAGCTTTATGATGACGTTAGAAGACAAATTACGCGCGCAAATTGCTGAAAATGATGTACTAATTTATATGAAAGGCACCCCGGATGAGCCTAGATGTGGTTTTTCCGCGCAGGCCGTATCTGTATTAAAGGCGTTAGGCCAGCCTTTTGCTTATGTCGATATCTTAGCCGAGCCAGAAGTGCGTGCCACGCTGCCTACGGTATCCAATTGGCCAACTTTCCCACAGATCTTTATTAAAGGTGAATTAGTTGGCGGATGTGATATAATCGTTTCTTTGTATGAAAGCGGTGAGTTGAAAGCTTTGCTAGATAAATCAATGAGTTAATTAATAGGAGTTAAAACATGTCAGTATTAGTAGGGCGTAATGCGCCAGATTTTAAAGCCAGTGCTGTATTAGCCAGTGGTGAAATCATCAGTGATTATCATTTAGCTGAGCGGATCAAAGGCAAAGAAGCTTTATTATTCTTTTATCCCTTAGATTTTACCTTTGTTTGTCCAACCGAATTGATCGCATTAGATAAGCGTATGGCAGAATTTGAAGCACGTCGTGTAGAAGTTATTGCGGTTTCTATCGATTCACAATTTACGCATGCGGCTTGGCGCAATACCCCAGTCAATAAAGGTGGCATCGGTGCGGTTAACTATACAATGGTTGCTGATATTAATCACAGCATTTGTCAAGCATATGGTATAGAGCACCCTACTGCAGGCGTTGCCTTCCGCGCAGCCGTATTAATTGATGCGAATGGCTTAGTACGCAGCCAAATCATCAATGATTTGCCTATTGGCCGTGATATTGATGAAATTTTACGTTTAGTAGACGCCATTCAATTTGCCAATAAACACGGTGAAGTGTGTCCTGCTGGTTGGCAAAAAGGCGAAAAAGCCATGAAACCAACGGCAGAAGGTGTGAGCAGTTATTTAGCGGATAATGCTGACGTATTGTAAGAATCACATTTCGCAGTCAGCAGCGAAATCCCACGAAAAGCCATTCTTGCGTTGTAAGAATGGCTTTTTTATTTAAGGCTCCAAATAAATTGCTATTTTAAAAAATTAAAGTGTACTTTAATAAAGTATCACTTTTATTAAAGTACACTTTAATTCTCAATGACGTCCTGGTTTTAGCGTCATGAATACTTATTAGACAACATAGAGGTATCATTAAATATGGAAACCCTCTGCTTGAACATAGTTTTTTCAGGGATAATTGATACACTATGTATGAATTTAAAGTCTTTATTTCGGTGTAACCAATTGTATTTTAAGTGTATTTTAACCTTTCCCTGAATTTACTCACTAACCAATGAGTAAATTTACTCACTAGCTATTGAGTAAATTCAAAGTTTAGGCTATTATTATCTTATGGATATTCGATTTGCTGCCAATAATACACATCTTGAAAATGCACTCACGTTTGCAGAGAGAGATCCTCATTTAAGAAGACTTTATCAAGAAAAATACATTTATCACTCGCCCCTTATCCAAGAATTTCCTCGTGACGAGCCTGGAATATTAACCTTAGGAGGAGGTCGGCAAGTGGGAAAATCTACTTTGCTGAAGCAATGGATGCAAGATTTGTTAGTTACAGGAGTTCCCCCTCAGGCTATTTGCTTTTATTCTGGAGAACTCATTGGAGATAATCAAAGTCTTTTCTATTTACTGCAATCACAGTTAAAAGAAATGCCTAGTGATTCTATGAAGTATCTGATCATTGATGAAATAACGGATATTCAGTATTGGGAAAAAGGCATAAAATATTTAGCAGACATTGGTTTTTTTGAAAATACGGTGGTTATGCTAAGCGGCTCTGACCTTGTTTTAATGCAAGATGCCCGTAAAGGTTTTCCTGGTCGCCGAGGCAAAGCATCTAAAGTAGATTTTCATTATTACCCATTGTCTTTCCGAGAGTTTATAGGAATGAAAGATTCTTTACCAATAATGGATTCTGAAGAAAAAATTTATTCAGACAGCCATATGAAGTTATTATATGAAGAATTTCACAACTATCTTATCCATGGGGGGTTCTTAACTGCTATTAATGATTTTGCTAATCATCAAAGTATTTCTCCTGCAACACTCATGGTGTATTCTGATTGGATAAGGGGTGATTTCGCAAAACGTAATAAGAATGAGATTTTTCTGCGAGAAATTATGGGTAGTATCCATAAACATTATCTCAAACAAGTCTCTTGGGATAATTTAGCAAAAGAACTTTCTATTAATCATGTACAAACAATTTCTGATTATGCTTCACTATTACAGTCAATGGATGCGCTTTTTGTTCAAGCAGCCATTATGGAAGATAAATTAAAACCCGCGCCTAAAAAGCGTAAAAAACTTATGTTTTGTGATTCTTTTATTTATCATGCTATAGCGACTTGGTTATATCCTTGTGAAAATCCTTTTGAAGAAAGAATAAAAACGACACTTAATGATCCACGGCGCTATTCTGAATTGGTAGAGGCCTGTGTTACCACACATTTTCGCCGCTTTTATCCTACATACTATATCAAAGCAGAAGGAGAAGTAGATATTGCTTATGTGGATAAGGAACGTTTTTGGCCCGTAGAAGTCAAATGGACGCAGCAATTACGACCAGCCGATTTAAAACAAATTCGAAAATATAACAATAGTGTTATTTACGCTAAAACACAAGCGTTTTTACAATTAGATAATATTCCTATTATTCCACTTCCAATAGCATTATTAAATATTAAGTAAAAATTTTTAAATCTTTTAAACCAATCCACCCAAACGATGCCAACGATTGACAATATAACAAAATAATTCTGCAGTTCGCTCTGCATCGTATAAAGCAGAGTGAGCTTGTTTCATATCAAACTCGATTTTCGCATGAGCAGCTGCAGTAGCCAACACGGTTTCACCAAAGGCGAGCGCACTTAAGGTGGCCGTATCAAAAATAGTGAAACGATGAAAAATATTTTTAATATGTTGACGATCGCAGGCTGCATGTAAAAAACTTAAATCAAACGCCGCATTGTGACCGACTAACACACAGCGTTTGCAATGCGCTAATTTCATTTTTTCCTTTAATTGTGAAAATAATTCATGGATAGCCGTTTTTTCATCCACGGCCATACGAAAAGGATGATCGGGAATGATGCCGGTAAAAGCAAGAGCCGCGGGATCTAAAACAGCGCCTTCAAAAGGAAGGGTTGCATAAAAGAAGGATTGATCGGGATACAATAACCCGTGTGCGTCCATTCTCAAAGTGACGGCGGCAATTTCTAATAATGCATTTTTCTTTGCATCAAAACCGCTGGTTTCTACATCGATGATGACAGGGAAGTAACCCCGAAAACGTTTCCCTAAAGAAAGTGCTTTTGCATCAGTCATGATGAGAGCCCTCAGTCAATTGGCATTGCCATGACAATGCTTCGCCCGCTAATAAGGGGATATAAATTAAATCATCATATTGATAGTGCTTAGGCACATGCCATTCTTTGTTAACTAATTTTAATTTCTGAGTATTAATTGGCAAATTATAAAAGCGCGCACCATTGATACTGGTAAAAGCTTCTAACAATGATAATTGTTGGTGTTGAGAGAATAACTGTGCTAATAGAGGCAGCGCGATAGGCGTGGTAAAACAGCCAGCACACCCGCAAGCAGCATACTTTTTATTTTGTACATGCGGCGCACTGTCTGTGCCGAGAAAAAATTGTTGTTGTCCCGGAGTAAAAACAGCTTGTTGTAGAGCTGCTTGATGTAGTTCTCTTTTCAAAATAGGTAAGCAGTAATAATCTGGGCGCACACCACCGACTAATAGTTGATTGCGATTAAATAATAAATGATGCACTGTGATAGTAGCGGCAATATGGTGAGGCTGATGCAAAATCCATTCTACTGCATGCTTTGTCGTAATATGTTCTAATACCATAGGCAATTGTGGGAAGCGTTGTTGCAAAGGATCTAATATAGTTTCAATAAAACGTGCTTCGCGATCAAAAATATCAACGCTTGCGTCAGTTACTTCACCATGAATGAGCAAAGGAAGTTTTAACTCTTCCATTACGGCTAAATTATCATAATGTTGATGAATATCACGTACACCCCAATCAGAATGCGTCGTTGCGCCGTGAGGATATAATTTTACACCCAAAATCCACGGACAATCATGAGCTTGTTTTAAAACAGCAGGAGTGAGTGCATCCGTAAAATATAATGCAAAATACGGCGAAAATTGTTTTTTGCTTGCTACGGATAAAATGCGCTCTTTATACGCTAAAATAGTGTCCACAGTAGTTAACGGCGGAACTAAATTTGGCATAGCTAAGACGCGAGCAAAAACAGATTCTGCTTGTGGCACGGTGATATGCAGTGTTTTATCATCTCGTAAGTGAATATGCCAATCATCGGGTTGAATTATTTCTAGTGTATTCATTGTGCTCATTTGCAGTGTTCATGATAATTCATTATATACCAAAAACACGTCAAGATGCGAAGTAGCATTATTGTATCTACGTGCTGTCATCCCCGCGCACGCGGGGAACCAGTGAAAGTAGCACAAATCGTGGGTTATT
>CBFGYT010000105.1:0-5544 GCA_965653065.1 uncultured bacterium
CTGCCCATTCTGGTCCAGTGAAATATGAAATTGATAAAGAAAGCGGCGCCATGATGGTTGATCGCTTTATGACCACAGCAATGTTTTATCCTTGCAATTATGGTTATGTGCCGCATTCGCTGAGTGAAGATGGCGATCCTGCCGATGTCTTGGTGATTACACCGGTCCCGTTGATTTCGGGTGCGTTGGTTACAGTACGTCCTATTGGCTTGTTAGATATGGAAGATGAAGCGGGCGGAGATGCTAAAATTTTAGCAGTGCCGACCAAAAAGCTATTACCGATGTTCAGTGATATTCATGAACCAGAAGATATTTCACCGCATCAATTGGCTATGATCAATCACTTCTTTGAGCATTATAAAGATCTAGAAGAAGGCAAATGGGTAAAAGTTAAAGGATGGCGTAATTCTGCGGCCGCTGAAGAAGAAGTGATGCGCAGTATTCAACGCTATCAACGAGAAGTCAACGACAGCTTGTAAGGATAGTCTATGTCAAGGACGACTGCATTACCAATAGCATGCGTTTGTCTTATGGCGTTTTGTCGTTCTTTATATGCTATCGATTTACAACAAGCCGTAGATACCGCATTACAAACTTATCCAGCGGTACAAAGTCAACAAGCAACGGTGGCGGCTAATGCGGATTTAGTGCGTAAAGAAAAAGGCGGTTATTTACCGGCGATGGATATTGAAGGTGGTATTGGCCGCGAGACTGCTGATAATCCGAGTACACGCGCATTAGATCCCAATGGCGATGGTGTGATTACGTTAACGCAAAAAGAAAGTGCGCTCGTGATGAAGCAATTGTTGTTTGATGGCGGCAAAGTCGGCGGTAAAGTATTGCAAAGTAAAGCCGAAGAAGCGTTTAGTCAATTTGAATTAGCACAATTGAAAGAATTAATTGCCTTTCAAGCGGCACAAGCCTATTTAAATGTACAAAAAGCGCGAGAATTAGTTTCTATTCAACAGCAAAATGTCGCAGTACACGCAGATATTTATGACAAGATGCAGCGCTTATTGGCTGGAGGCGCTGGATTACGCTCTGATATGGAGTTGGCGCAAGGGCGGTTAGCGCAAGCGGAAGCAGATCTGCAAATAGCGAGGGGCAAATTAGAAGATGCGGATGCGACTTATTTACAGATTATTGGTCAAAAGGTTCCGTCAGAGATGAGTTTGCCAGAAGGAGTCACTTCGCTACCCAATAGTTTACAAGCAGCGCAAGATAAAGCAAATAGTATTAATCCTATGATTGCGGCATCCGAGGCAGAGTGGGATAAAACACAAGGACAAGTCCACGAAGCGAAAGCCAGTTTCATGCCTACGGTGTCTTTCGATGTAGCGGGGGGATTGCGTAATGATTTAGATGGCGTACCAGGAGATGATAATTTTGCTGAAGCCATGGTAGTCGCTACATATAATATTTTAAAGGGGGGCAGTGATAAAGCCGCTTTAGAAGCCGCGCATGCCAATGCTGTTTCTGCCGAGCGAACGATTGTTACAACGCAGCGAGAAGTAGGCAATGATGTGGCGCTCGCTTGGGATGAATTCAATGCCTTGCAAAATAGCCTTCCCGATCTCTATACCCATCAAATCGACAGCAATAAAGTGGCCATTGCTTACGGCAAGCAATTTAAATTAGGTCAGCGCACTTTATTCGATGTGATGAATGCGTCTTCTGAATATTTTGATGCACAGACCAGTTATGTCACGGCAAAATATGATATGCGCATCAGCCAATATCGATTATTGGCGGCTATGGGTAATTTAGTCAGTACGCTGCATACGCACGCATAAATAAACAATAGTAGTAATTTGAAATGCATAGTTAAGTTATGAGAGTTGGGGTCCGTCATTGCGAGGAGCGTAGCGACGCGGCAATCCAGGAGAATAACCCACTATCTTACGGCTTATCTCCTGGATTGCGTCGCTTGCTCGCAATGACAACTTTTACGCTCTATGTTAGATCTCGGTATTTCGAAACCAAACAAATATGCGGTAAAAATTAAATTAATAATAGCATAAAGAATAACCCCTCAAAATGGACAACTTCTCTACATCGTATACAATTAGATATAAAATCGGTTTAAATATCATGAGATAACGATGAAAAAGGTTTCGCATTACCAATTAGAGAATTCAATCGGCGTTAGTGGGCCGTATATTTTCTATAATGCGCTGGATATCAATACGCAACACCATTATATTGTAAAAACAGTAACAGAAAAGGAAGGGTTAGGAGATAGTGCGCAGTTACAACATGAATATTATTTAATTAATCGATTGCGTCAATATGACCATTTTCCCAAAATTCATGAATATAATGAGTTAATTCCTGGCATTGTCTTTGTAGATGAACAGTTAACTCGATTATCTACATTGTATGCCAATAAAAAAATAAATATTGATACTTTTCTTCCTTTAGCGATAGTGCTTGCTAGAGCCGTTGCGGAGATGCACCAAGAGCAAATCATTCATAAGAATTTAACGCCACAGGCTATTTTATATCATGAGCAATCAGGACAGCTACAGATTATGGATTTTTCTATTGCCAGTGAACTGATGCGCACAATGGTTCCTAGCGATCCACCACGATTATTACAAGGTCATTTAGCATATATGTCTCCTGAACAAACAGGGCGCATGAATCGTCCATTAACCAGTCGCTCTGATTTATATTCGTTAGGAATTATTTTTTATGAACTCTTAACCGGCAGTGTTCCTTTTGATACTAGAGAGCCTATGACAGCGATTATTAACCATATTAATACAGTACCACCGGCACCGCATGAGATAGATAAAAATATCCCAGAGATGTTATCAAATATTGTAATGAAACTATTGAAAAAAGAAGCAGAAGAACGTTACAAAAGTGCATTGGGATTAGCGGATGATCTAGAATTGGCGTGGATAGCATATAAAGATAATCATAGCATTTCTAACTTCCAATTAGGGAAGAAAGATGTTTCTACACAGTTACAATTGTCTGAAAAACTATATGGACGAGAAAAAGAAATTGAAGCTTTGCAAGAATATTTAGAGAAAATCTTGACAAATCGCTCTAAAGGCTTACTTAGTATCAGTGGCTACTCTGGTATTGGCAAGAGCAGCTTGGTCAATGAATTATTAAAAAAAATAACGTTAAGTCAATCTCATTTCATTAGCGGGAAATTTGATAAATTTCAACAAAGTGATAGTTATCATGCACTGCGAGAAGCATTGAATTCCTTGGTGCAATACCAATTCAACTTGACCGAGAAAGAATTTCTTAACTTCAAGAAAACGGTGATAGATGAGTTGGGTGCGATTTTAAAAGTAATGATAGAATTTGTGCCTAATTTAAAAAACATGTTAGGCGAATTGCCTGACTTGCCTAATGTTGGAATTGAAGAAACCAAAAATCGTTTTCATTTGGCAATGCAGAGGTTTTTTAAAGCAATTACTTGCAAGAATGCACTAGTGCTCTTCTTGGATGACTTACAATGGGCAAATTCATCCACCATAGAACTTTTAGAGAAAATTCTACTATCAAAAGACATCAGCAATTTACTATTGATAGTCAGTTATCGTAGCAATGAAGTAGACAAGAATCATCCATTAGCATCTTTTTTGAAAAATATGGGAAATAATGTTTCTTTTAAAGAGTTAAAAATTGAAGGCTTATCTGAAGGATCAACCGATGAAATGCTACAAGATATGCTTTCTCTTTCAACACAAGAGGTGTCTTCATTGGCGGCAATCCTTTCTAAAAAAACAGAAGGAAACCCTTTCTTCATGTTGATGGTGTTAGAGGAGCTTTATAAAGAAGAACTCCTTTATTTTTCAAAAGAAAGAGCGCGCTGGGTGTGGAAAGAAGAAGACATTATCAATGTTTCTGCCAGTGAAAACATTATCGCTTTTGTAGACAGAAGATTATCTAAGTTAAGTGAAGAAACCAAGGGTATCTTGCACAGTGCTGCTTGCATAGGCGGCACTTTTTCCATAGAAGCATTATGTTCAGCTAAATTGGGAGACGCGCCATTTCTAATTGAGTCATTAAAACCAGCAGTGAAGGCAGCTTTGATTATCCCGCTTAACTTATCGGATGAATGGAGTGAAGGAGTAAGTAGTGAATTGTTATTGAAAAGGCAATACCGATTTCAACATGATCGAATTCAACAAAGTGCCTATCAATTGAAGTCTTTAGAAGAAACAAAGCAAATTCAACTGGAATTGGCTAGGAATTGGTATCAAGCCCATGCGGCGGATAGGACGGATAAACAATTGCTAATGATTGTTGATCAATACAATAATGGACTTAGTTATATCTCTAATAGTGAAGAGAAACAAATGGTTGCCAAGCTAAATCATAATGCTAGCAAGGTGGCTTTGTACTCTATTGCTTATGAGTTGGCATATCAATATGCTTCTGTTGCAAAGTCATTGTCCTCAGAAGAGGAATGGATCAGTAACTATACCTTTATCTATGATGTTTGTCTTAATTACATTAAGTGTGCTTTTTTGACATATCATTATGATGAATCTAATGCGGCTAGCGAAATCGCACTAAAAAAAGCGAAAACCAATTTAGACAAGGCGAGAGTGTTATTGTTAAAAGGAAATTTAGAGCGTGCCATAGGAAGAAAAGTAGATATCGACAATAATTATTTTGTGCAAGGGCTGCAAATCTTAGGGTATAAGAGAGTCGCAAAAAAACCCAACATATTAGATGTCTTGAAAAGCACACTGCAATTTCAATTTAAGCTGCATTATCAATATCAAAAAATACAAGACATCACAGTGCCGACATCAGAAGAACAGTCTTTAATTGAAGTTTTGTCACTGCGGCTATGCGAAGAAAATTATTATGCTGGAAATATAATTCGATATGCTTATTGCCTCATGACTTGGGCTGTATTGACTTACCAACAACAATCAAAAGCATTACGTGGATTAGTCTATGGTGCCTACAATATAATATGGCCATTTAGTCAATTTTCTTATCGTATTTATTCTGAAAATTATGCGACCATATGCAATGAGAGCAGTATCGAGCAAGTGGCGACATATATGTTTCCAGTCACTGTATTACATATGTCTTGGCATAGACCTTGGCACGAAGTTTCCAAAAATCTAGAACAAGCCGCTATTCTATGTGAGCGAGCAGGTAGCTTGGAGTTTTTAGGGTATAGCTTAATGTATAAATCTTTTTATAAGCTGGAACCTTGTAATGATGTTCTACACTACTTGGAGAATTTGAACAAAACCATATCAGACATTAGTCCTAGAATATCTATATTGTTAAAAGTATGTTGTCAATATTATTCGATTTTAACCAATCATTATTCTGCCATAGCATGGCAAGAAGATTTATTTGATGAGAAATCAACTGAAAAAGCATGTCGCGAAAATCAATATATTATTGCACTTAATTTATTACATGCATATGCACCTCTCTGTTTTGTGCACTTTAATAGAATGGAGCGATTTGATGATCATTTGTCGTGGATAAAAAGAAATATAGGCTCTATTATTGATGCACATAACCCATACGATATTACACGCACAT
>CBFGYT010000106.1:0-5538 GCA_965653065.1 uncultured bacterium
GCTCTCGCTTAACCATATCCCCTACACCGGCACCATAAAACTCAAACTGTAGAGATGGAAAAAGTGTCTCCAGTCGTTTTAATCCATTTAAATACTTTTCAGGAATACCGGCTTTAGATGATGGTGCAGTACTTTGATTTTGTATTGAATTTTCAATTTTCTGTTCACCAACAGAAGAGGTATCGTTCTTGTCAACCGCTGTCCCCGCAACTGCGGTTACATTGGATTGGACGTGCATATAAGAAGAGCCTGCTTGCGGTGTGGTAACAACTGCAGAGCGTTGTGATTCACTTGCTATAGCAGGTATGGAGGATACTGGTTGTTTCTGCTGTTGAGAAAGCAGGATATTATTAAAACGATTTTTATCGAAGTTTTCTTTATTTTTAGACGATCCAAGTGAAAGGTTTTTCGTCGTGCTGCATTTGATTTTCTCTTTCAAGTTATTTAACTCACCTTGCGTTGCAACAATACGTTGACTTAGAGGCGTTGGGGTTTTAAAATATTTATCTATTTTAGTAATTAATATGGTAATTTCGCTTTTTTTAGGGATGTTGGAGGTTTGATTTTTAACCCATTCTCCAGAATCTATTTTTAACTTCTTGTGAGCAGTTAATTGGTTAAGCACAGTCTCTAGCCGGGTTAAAATTTCTCTATCAAGATCATTAAATGTAGCGATATCAATAGTGATTCTGTCTAAAAGGGCTTTAATATATGCAGCTGGACAATCATCATAACTTTTTTGCAGATTATCCAGATAGGCTGATATAGATGTGAGCATTTTTGATATTGATTGATGACAATTAAAATCCAGAGCTGCTTTTTTTGCCAAAAGGGAAGGGCTATGTCCTTTTATTTCATTGCGTGCGGTAGTGTATTTTGCTCTGGCAATATCTAACTGTAAGGAGAATAAGAGTATCTCTTGAACAAATGCATTAGTCCTTTTGGCTTCTTCATGTAAGGTTTTCACTCGTCGATCAGCTTCAGGAAATTTTTTTTCTGCTAGCAAGCGCGTTATTTGTTGATAGTTAGCATTGAATTCATCGCTTAGAAAATCGGCAATTTGTAGAGTGTCATCTTTTTCTGCAGGGGGATCTTCTGATGGCTGAGGTGATTTCTTAAAAAAAATCATGATGAGATAATTGAGGGTTAGAGGATTCTGCAGCAGATCCCATGACTTTTCTAGCGGGGGGAGAACTATGTTGCTTTGTATCTTTTCGCTTTTGTTTGGTATGTGTTTGTAAGTATTCCTTACACAGTACTTTTTGCGAATCTAGATACGATATAATCCATTCTTGTTGTGACTTTACTGCTGTCCTATCATCCAAGTTAAACACTTTGCGTGTTGTTTCTTCCGAAAGAGATAATGTATATCTTTTATCAGCATTGATCAGTTGCGCTTTTTCATAAACTTGTATAGCGGTTTCATGAGCTTCTTCTGCAAAACGCAACATCTTATTATATTGAGTTCTATCACGTTCAAGAGAAAGCGTCACTAAAAGTTGACTTATTCGTAAGACTTGATCTAATGTCTCAAAATTATTTTCTAAATTAATATTTATAACAGGACGCACGCACATATCATTATCGGATATTTCTTCGTTAGCCTTATACGCTTCAAACTTAAATTCTATCTCGGACATACATTGCCGTAATAGATGAGCCGAAAACATTTCAAGTTGAGTGATAATTTTTTTAATTTCTTGACGATATACAGTAGTAACTATATGGGATTGCGTTAAGTTATTCACCAAAACATGCAGAATTTTGCAAGCGCTTTCTAATGTGTCAAAATCCATTCTCGTCAAGTCATCGATTAGCAATTTGATATGATCAGACACTTTACTCATATCAGGTTTTTTAGGCGCTAATGCGTTAAAAACACTAAAAAATTCATCTGCCACAGCAACTTTATCTTGTATGTAGGCGTACATCTCACTTTGTGTAATTAACTCAAATAAAGCCGCTAACTCTTTATAGTTCTTATCTTTCAGTAACTGATTCATGACGGGAATTAGAAGAGTAGTAATTGCCTTACCCTCTTCACTTTCTAGCAGTTCGTTATCAACACATCGGGAATAACCTCTACGTAGCATTCTTAATTGTAAAGCAGAACGCAAACAAACAGGGTAATCAATGGCAACCTCTCCGGATATTGGTAATTGAGCACAATACCCAATAGTCGCTAGTGATTTATATAGTATAAATATATTATCATTAGTCAAACAATGGCTCCAATACTCAAGATTGTTTTTAGACTGTCTTGTAAGGTCTACAATACACCCGAGTAGCTCTATTGCAAATTTGTATTTACTATTCATGGCAAAGATAGTAAAAGTACTCATAACAGGATACATGGGGATAGGGCCACTACCCAACTTGAATATTCCGCTGTAGTTTCGGATATAATGTAAAATAACCGTGCTGATAACATCCAAAAAAGGTTTTTTGTTGATATGCATTTCCGCGCCAATTAAGCGATAATTTTTGTCGAATAAAATATCATTATTTTCTAAAACAGTTTCAAGTATTCTAATGGAACAATTTAATTTATCTGCCTGAAAACGTGGCTGACGCCATATTGGTTGTTGCCATTTTTTATATAAATCTTCAAGAATGTTTTTTATAGTGTTAGGGCTTTGCGCGCTTTCAGCATTTTCGCGTTGATATAATAGAGGATTTAGATTTTCAAAATTAAGAAAGTTACCTGGTTCTTCATGTGCCATATCTAATGGGCTGTTTTTTGATAGGATGATTCTTGAGCTTTCAGCATTCGCATCTTGCGAGGTTGCGGTTAAACTAATCGAAGTACCAACTTGCCGCATTTGCGCCATTAGAAGCATCATATTTGCCAAGCTACTCTCAGTAGAGACAGCGCTACTCCTCCTCATAGGCACTACACTTCGTGCGTCTGTGCCTAGCAGGCTGCTAGAAGTTGCAGACGATGACGCAGAAGCACTTTTTTGATTAGTTGCGCGCGGAATCGCAACTTCAGTAGAATTCTCTTCTGGAATAAGTTTATGAACTGTACTGTTAAAAATTGGGTGAGTAGCATATTCCTTTGGCATTTTACCTTGATTATCTTTTTGCTTTAGTAGGCTTTTAAGCTTATCATCACTTACGTTATTGATTATATGCTTGATCCATGTGGAACCGAATTGAATAATCTTAACAATCTGGGGGGTGTGAACTTTAAGCTCTTTTTTTTCTTCCATAATTTTAGAAATAGATGATTGCAATGCGGAAATGATAAGATGTAATATATTCTTGCCGTCAATACTTAATTCAGTAAATTCATCCTCTTTCAGGGGATTGTTATTTAAAAATTCAGTTGAAATATCCTGTTTAACATCCTTACCTTGAGTAAGTTGCTCTAAATGCGTTTTAAATGTTTCAATATATTGCTCTAAACGCGTTTTAAATGTTTTAATATATTGCGGGGCTTGATTTTTAGAAAAATGACCTTCTGCGTTAATCATTATTATGACCTTTTTGTATGCTTATTATTTGACCGGAGTGGGATGGTTAAGTATTTATTCTTAATCCTGAGAAGAGAGACTTTACTAAAAGATAATTGATTATGCAATAAAATTTAACATTTTTTTTACATGTATTTTTAAGTTGTTTTTATAGGTGATGTTTAAGTTTTTGAAATTTAGAGACAATTATTTTATCCGATTTCATTTTATTATTTCTTCATGGAATTTCAATTGAGTGCCCGTTCTTTAACTACCATAACTTAAATCTCATATTTTGAAGTGTAATGGGTATAGATACATTTTTAACCAGAAATTGAGCAATAGCCATATTTTGCCCACTCCTTTGAAAATCCACGCCAAATCAGGTAAGATAATCCTTTAAAAATAACAGTGATTTATTCATGTACAGACCACTTTCCTTTTTTATCGGCTTACGCTATATGCGCGCTAAACGGCGCAATCACTTTATTTCTTTCATTTCCATTAGTTCTACTGTGGGTATCGCTTTAGGCATTACCGTGTTGATTACCGTCTTATCCGTATTAAATGGCTTTGATGATCAAATACGTAATCGCGTCTTTTCCATGGCAGTGCAATTAAGCATGAGTACTGAAAGTAATTTGTTACCTGATTGGCAACAAGTAGCCGTTACCGCCAATAAAAATCCGAACGTAGTCGCCAGCGCACCCTATATTACCAGCCAAAGCATGTTAACCGCGAATGGACAAGTGTCCGGTGCTTTTGTGTTTGGCGTATTACCCCAATTAGAAACCAATGTGTCCGACTTAAAAGATAAAATGATCATGGGCAAGCTAAGTGATTTGCACTCCCATGGATTTGGTTTAGTATTAGGAGTCGATCTGGCGAGTGATTTAGGCGTTGTCCCAGGCGATAAAGTATTATTGATTTCACCGGTGGCTTCCATGACACCGTTTGGCATTATCCCACGCTCTAAACGTTTTACCGTCGTCGGCATTTTTGATGCGGGCAGTGGGTTTGGGTTTAATAATAAATTTGCTTATATCCATTTAGACGATGCTAAAGTATTTTATAATATGGGAGATAATGTCAGTGGTCTTCGCTTTAAATTAAAAGATTTATATCAAGCACCGCGCGTGGAAGCGCAATTGGCGAATACATTTCCCAACAATTATGTTTTCACCGATTGGACTAACCTATATGGCCCATTCTTCCAAGGATTGGCACTGCAAAAAACGATGATGGCCATTATTTTATTTTTAATTATTGCGGTAGCGGTATTTAATCTAGTGTCGAGTTTGGTGATGACTGTGACCGACAAAGAAAGTGATATTGCTATTTTACGAACCTTAGGTGCTACGCCACGCCAAATCATGGCTATTTTTATGGTGCAAGGCAGTGCTATTGGTTTGAGCGGTATGCTATTGGGCTTAGCGGGCGGCATTGCTTTATCATTACATGTAACACAACTGTATTTATTATTTAAAGATGTGTTTCATTTGCAATTATTAACTTCAGGCGTATTTTATGTCGATTATCTGCCGTCAAAAATCATGATAGGCGATGTGTTGTGGATCTGTGGTATTGCTGTCATCATGAGTTTCTTAGCAAACTTATATCCAGCATGGCGTGCGGCAAAAACGCATCCTGTGGAGGCCTTGCGTTATGAATAAAGACGTCAAACAAAATATTATTTTACAAACAGAGCAGCTCACAAAAACCTATCAAGACGGGCAAATTAAAGTAGACGTATTAAAAGACGTTGATTTGACAGTCAAAGCCGGCGAATTGATTGCTGTTATAGGCGCTTCTGGCTCGGGTAAAAGCACTTTATTGCATTTGCTGGGTGGATTAGATAAATATACTTCAGGCAAAGTATGGATTGAAGGGCAAGAATGGTTTAAACAATCCGAAATCAAACGCTGCCAATTACGCAATGAAAAAATTGGGTTTGTTTATCAATTACATCATTTGTTACCCGAATTTAGTGTACTAGAAAATGTGTGTATGCCCTTGCTTATTGCCGGTGAAAAGCAAGTGACGCTAGAAGCCTTAGGGGCAAAAATTTATCGCACGCCTACGG
>CBFGYT010000107.1:0-5532 GCA_965653065.1 uncultured bacterium
ATCCGCCCTTCCTTCACGCTGGGCGGATCCGGCGGAGGCATCGCCTACAACAAGGAGGAGTTCGAGCGGATCGTCGCCAACGGGCTCGACCTCTCCCCGGTACATGAGGTGCTCGTCGAAGAGTGTCTCCTGGGCTGGAAGGAATAGAAGCGGCAACCGGTAAGAATGTGGCAGCAATGGTATATCAGCATATTGAAAAGCATGCTAAGCCATTGCATCCGGATAAACCGTATCATGGCTAAGTTAGTTAAAAAACTATTAGTAGGCTGGCAAGAATGGTGCGCATTATCAACTTTAGACATACCGTATATTAAAGCAAAAATTGATACGGGCGCAAAGACCTCTGCGTTACATGCTTTCAATATCTCTTCATTCATTCACCGCAATCAAAAGTGGGTTGAATTTGATGTCCATCCATTACAAAGTACCAGTAAAGTGAATAAACGATGCCGTGCATTAGTATTAGATGAGCGCGAAGTCATGAGTTCAACAGGGCACAAAGAAACTCGCTATGTCATTATGACAGAATTAACTTTGGGGATGCTCACTTATTCTATAGAATTAACTCTTTCTAATCGTGATCCATTAAAATTTAGAATGTTATTAGGGCGAGAAGCTTTACAACACAAGTTTTTAGTCGATCCCGCTCATAAATTATTATTGGGACGATATACACGCAAAGAAATTTTATCCAGTTATAAGCTGAAAAGGAAAAAGCACCATGACAGATAATCACGAAAATAAAATGGGGCCCGTCATGCTAACCGCTTTAGTAGCGAGTAATATGATGGGTTCGGGCGTTTTTTTATTACCCAGCAGTTTGGCTAATATGGGTAGTATTAGCATTTTCGGTTGGATAGTTACCACAATTGGTGCGTTGGCATTAGCCTGGTTATTTGCGCGCTTGTCATTGCGCTTACCCAAAGCGGGTGGGCCTTATGCTTATGCTAAAAGTGCATTAGGCGATTGCTTAGGCTTTCAAACGGTTTATATTTACTGGCTAGCCAATTGGGTGGGAAATATTGGTATTGCTGTGGCAGGGATTGGCTATCTTAGTTTCTTTTTTCCGATATTAGCACAAGGGTGGGTGAGTGTAGGCGTTACGATTGCAGTTATTTGGCTTTTCACAGTCTTAAATTTCTTTGGTGCGCGGACATTAGGTAAAGTTATTTCATTCACCAGTTGCGTGATGTTAGTTCCTTTACTAGGCACCGCATTATTAGGATGGTTGTGGTTTGATGGCCATAATTTTACGAGTGCATACAATGTATCATCACACAGTGATTTCTGGGCGATTAGCCATTCAGCCGCATTAACGTTATGGGCATTTATTGGTGTAGAGTCTGCTGCCGTGTGTGCTGGCGTGGCCAAGAATCCACGTAAAGATGTGCCTATAGCTACATTAGCAGGAACTTTAATTGCGGCGATTGTTTATATATTAAGTTCAACCGCCATTATGGGGATTGTGCCAAATCAATTATTGGCTCAATCCGCTGCACCTTTTTCTTTAGTTGCTTCATTAACATTAGGCAGTTTCGCCGCTAAAGTTGTGAGCATTTGTGCAGTGATTGCGTGTTTGGGATCTTTAGGCGGCTGGATTTTACTCGTTGGTGGATCGGCAAAAGCTGCGGCAGATGATAAATTATTCCCCGCACTTTTTGCCAAAACCAATAAAAAAGAAGTGCCGGTTCAAGGACTCATTATTGTCAGTATATTAATGAGTATCTTATTGCTGTTAACGCACTCAACCAATTTGGGCAAACAATTTCAAATTATTGCTTCGGTAGCGGTATTTTTGACCTTATTACCGTATCTCTATTCCGCCATTGCCTTAAATATATTCATGCAACATGAGCCAGCTGAAACGCATAAATATCATCGTACTGAAATGATCATGAGCATTGCCGTCATGGGCTATATATTTTGGGCTATCTTAGGCGAGGGGTATAAAATCGTATTTTGGGGATTGATTGTATTGCTGCTGGGTATTGCTGCCTATAGCTGGGTTATATGGAATAAATATCGTGGTCATCAAGTCATAGACGAGGTTAATTATGATTAATGTGAATCTAAAATTATTTCCAATTGTTTTATTAGATACGACGGATACGCGCAGCAAACAATATGGGTATGTCAGCCAAGAATTAATTCAAGCCTGTACAGAAGAGGGACTTAACGTATTACAGCACGAAGACTCGTCAGATGTTTTAGCATTGGTACGTGCCAAACGAGATTTAGGTGCCCTTATCTTGAGTGCCGAATGTTTTCCTGAAGAAAAAGACATTATTAATTTTATTGAGCGAGTGCGTGCCATCAATGCTGAAATCCCTATTAATCTTTTAAGCAGTAATTTTCAACTCAATGTATTAAACTCTAAAATTCTAAAAGAATGTCAATGCGTTATGTGGCGTTATGACGATACTCCGGCATTTGTTGCTGGGCGTATACAGCATCAAGTTTTTAAATATTTAGCAAATCTATTGCCACCTTTTTTTAAGGCGTTAGTGAAATATACCTTTGAATATAAATATGCGTGGCATACGCCAGGACATATGGGCGGTGTTGCCTTTTTAAAATCCCCCACCGGAAAATTATTTTATGATTTTTATGGTGAGAATGTATTTAGAAGCGATCTCTCTATCTCCGTACCTGAATTAGGCTCTTTATTAGAGCACAGTGGGGTAGTTGGAGAAGCAGAAGCTTATGCAGCGCAGGTGTTTGGTGCTGATGAAACTTTTTTCGTGACCAATGGCACGTCGACTTCTAATAAAATTGTATTCATGGGTGTGGCTAGACGTCATGATGTGGCGGTCATTGATAGAAATTGCCACAAGTCTTTGCAACATGCTTTAACGATGGCTGATGTTATCCCTATTTATTTTAAACCCAGTCGCAATGCTTATGGTATTATTGGCGGGATTGCAAAAAATGAATTTCATAGTAAAACAATACAACAAAAAATAAAAGACAATCCATTGATAGAAAATAAAAGAATTGTACCGCGGATAGCGGTCATCACCAATAGCACTTATGATGGCTTGGTTTATAATGTGGATACCATCAAGCAAGAATTATTAGACGCGGGAATACAGTATATTCATTTTGATGAAGCGTGGTTCCCTTATGCAAAATTTCATCCGTTTTATCAAGGCAAATTTGCCATGAGTGAAACCAAACTAAAAAAAGCACCTACGGTATTTAGCACACAATCAACACATAAATTACTGGCCGCATTTTCACAAGCCTCGATGATCCATGTTAAAAAAGGCGTGGGTGAGCTAGAACGCGAGATTTTTAATGAATCTTTCATGATGCATACTTCTACATCGCCTCAATATGGTATTGTTGCTTCATTAGATGTTTCTTCTCGTATGATGGCAGAGCCATCGGGACAACAATTGATGTCAGAAGCCATTGCCACCGCAGTTGCTTTTCGCCAAGAGTTTTCCAAGTTAAATGCAGACACATCGCAGCAAGAAAAAGATTGGTCATTTAAATTATGGCAAAGCGATGAAGTGAATACTATTTTTCTTAATGATGACAACCATTTTTTAAACGATCCTACGCATCGCGATAAACTATGGGAGCTAACAAGCGGTAAGCCGTGGCATGGATTTCAACATATAGATGATAACCATTTGTTTTTAGATCCGATTAAAGTAACGGTGTTAACGCCAGGGATAGACAATAAAGCGCAAGCACATTCGTTTGGTATTCCAGCGCCTTTAGTGAGCCGTTATTTAATTCGCAATGGTGTAGTCGATGAAAAAACAGGATTTTATAGCATGCTGTTTTTATTTTCCATTGGTGTCAACAAAACGAAAGCATTAACCTTATTAACACAATTGGAAAAATTTAAAGAGCAGTTTAATCAAGGCGCGTTATTAAAAACAGTTTTCCCACAATTAGTACAGCAATATGCAGCAAGTTACGCAAATAAAAGTTTACAAGATTTAGCTGCTGATATGCATACATTTTTAACTAAAAGAAATGCGGCCACATTACTCATGAATGCTTATGATAGTTTACCAGAGCCGGTATTAACACCACACGATGCTTATCAAGCCTTGATTGCAGGCCATTGGCAGTGCGTTCCTATTGATGAATTGTCTGGCAAGATTGTATTAACTATGGTAGCGCCTTATCCGCCGGGTATTCCCATTATCATGCCAGGAGAGCGAGTGACTGCAAAACAAAAAATGATTTTGGATTTCTTGAAGTTGCTGGAAGAATTTGATAACGCATTTCCTGGCTTTGAGAATGAAGTGCATGGCGCTAAGATTGTAGAGGATAAAGTAGGGAAAAGGCAGTATGGTTTTTATTGTTTGAAAGAATAATATACTCTTCGCATTTGACTTTTAGGTGTTGTTGGCTGCGCTCATCTCACATCAGTCATGTAGAGTACTACACTCCTGATGTTCGAGAGCTTGCCGCCTAACCTAAAAGCCAACTGCTGTGAGTATACTCTTCACAATTACTTTAAAGATATCGTAGGATAGATCCATCAATCCATCAAAATAAAATGAATATTCTCTTTCACTTGCTGCGGCTTATTGTCAATATCTGCACTATAAAAATGGATCACCAAACGATGTTTCCCTAGACTCATTAAAGGATAAACGTTCAGGTTACGTTCTATTCCGACTCTGACTAAGGAACAAACTCGGTCGGGTGTTAATGCTTTTTGATAAAAACCGCTTTCAGCCATCGCTTTTTCAGAGCGAGTGCTTTCGCGTGCTAGTTTTAATAATAAATTGACTGCTTTATAGGGTTCTTCTAAATAAACCGCCCATTGTTTGAGATAACTCACTTGCTTTTCTGGCGATAAATTCAACCAATAATGATATTGAGGCGCATCGGCATTACACGTGCCGCCGGGCGTTAAAAAATATTGCCGCATGTTGGCAATAAAGCAATGTTCGCGGATTTCATGGGCAAATTTGCCATATTTAGGCTGTAATAATTCAATTAAGGTATTCAACTCATTTAAGGCTAAATTTAAAGAGCGGTTATCCACTTTCGGGTTATCTTTAAATTGTTGAATACTTTCTATGTAGCGACGAAATTCAGCGATAAATTTGGTTTTAATATCGGGGCGGTCTAAAATTTGCAAGATATCAAATAAAATATCCAACGCCGCATGCGCGGAGCTAGGTTTATTTGCTTTCAAATGATAATCCAGTAATCCTTGTAAATATTCTAGGCGCATGCAAGTGCGCACTAATTCATTCAAGGGTTGTTCATAATAAATACAATCCGCAGCCATGTTTTAGTTCCTTATCTTCCATAAGTGCAAGTTTAGCAGTTTTGCAAAAAGATTGCCAACGCACGATAACGTGTGTTACATCACTTAAAAGCTTTCGCGCCTGATCCATGCAATACTATTCTGTTAACAGGGTACCAAGCAGGTGGAACGCGCGGTGCGCGTATTGCCGAAGGAGCAAAAGAAATAAAAATGTTAGGAGAAGTTGTGCCTGTTCAAGCAGGCTGTCAAATATACATTGATATTCTAATTGTTTCAGAATTTATTAA
>CBFGYT010000108.1:0-5479 GCA_965653065.1 uncultured bacterium
TTGTAATACAGCCGCTAATTCTTTTGCAGTCGTAGTGGCAGAATCAATGACGCGCACAGATTTTCCGACATAATTTTCTATACGCGGGCGTAGTAATGGATAATGAGTGCATCCTAACACCAGCGTATCGGGCATGTCATTCGCCTCTACATTAAAAATCGGTTGTAAATAGTGTTGTACAATGCGATCGGTAATATCTCCTTGCAGCCAACCTTCCTCGACTAAAGGCACCAGCATAGAACATGCTTTGGATGTGACGCGAATGTTTTTATTGAGCGAAGCAATGGCTTCGGGATAGGCGCGATAGTGGATCGTGCCTTCAGTAGCAATCACTGCGATATGTTGATTTTGCGTTGCAGCAACGGCGGCACTTGCGCCCGGTTTAATGACGCCTATTACTAATAAATCAGGGAAGTTACGTTGTAAGGCGGTTAATGCATGTGCGGATGCGGTATTATAAGCGATCACTAAAGCTTTAATATGATGTTGTCGCAGCAATTGTGTACACACTTGTTTAGCATAGTGTATAACGGTTTCGCGACTTTTAGTGCCATAAGGAATGCGGGCGGTATCGGCCAAATAAACGAAGGATTCTTTTGGTAAAGTTTGCCACAAAGCGTTTAACACCGTTAGACCGCCAACGCCAGAATCAAAAACTCCGATGGGCGCATTTTTTAAAGTAGTCATGGTAGTGTCCTGATAAAATATATATGTGAATCTAAAGTCGAAACGTGAGATAAACGAGATCTACCCCCTCTCCCGCGCAAGGAGCTTTGCTATTATAATGATACTACTTCGCGGGATAGGGTTGGGGAGAGGGCTTGGAAACATCATGCCAGCCCTCTCCCCAACCCTATCCCGCAAAAAGCGTCGTTATTGCAGCAAAACTTCTCGCGCGGGAGAGGGGGTAGATCGAGGTGAAATTAAAAATCTGTGCTTAATCTAAGATAAAATGATGTTCGGCACACAACAAGCTAAAATTTCGACTTTAGATCCACATATATATGTTAATCGTTTCTCAAGTTTCGCACTAAATTTCATATTTTCAAGCGTATTTGGTATATTCTAGCATAAAGTAAATAGAAATGAGGATCAATATGAGTGACTTTAAAGAAGTTTTATTTGACGAAATACCAGGGCAGCAAGGTTTCTTAGGTACTATTACGTTAAATCGTCCTGAAGCGTATAACGCATTAAGCCATGAAATGTTGCTGCAGATCGATGCACAGTTACAGCAATGGTCTGAAAATAAGCGGTTGCTAGCAGTCGTTATTCACAGTCAATTTGAGAAAGCATTTTGTGCGGGGGGAGATATTCGTGCTTTGTATGAGAGTGGTAGAGAAGGCGACACAGACCCTTTGCGCCATTTCTTTTTTGATGAATATCGCTTAATCCAACGCATTCACACTTATCCTAAACCGTGGGTATCTTTATTAAATGGCATTACCATGGGCGGTGGCGTGGGGATCTCTATTCATGGACATCATCGGGTGATGAGTGAATCGGTGCGCTTTGCTATGCCAGAATCGACCATAGGATTTTTCCCTGATGTAGGCGGCTCTTATTTTTTATCGCGTTGTCCAGGCCACTTAGGGCTTTATTTAGGCTTATCTGGAGAGACTATTCGCGCAGCAGATAGTTTATATTGTGGCTTAACGGATCATCACATCCCTGGTGCGCGTTATGCCGATGTCATTGCTGAATTATCTATGATTAAGTTGCATGACGTAAGACAAGATGCTTCTTTAACCATTACTGCGCTATTAAAACGATATGAAGTTCCTTGTGAAGAGGCTTTATTACAAGACAAACGAGAAATCATAGATCAAACTTTTAACGCGGAGACAGTAGAAGACATTATAACGCGCTTACAACAGCAAACTACAGCGTGGTGTCAGGAGTTGGCAGACAATTTACAAAAAAAATCGCCGCTGAGTTTAAAAGTTATTTTACAACAACTAAAGAAAGGTGCGCAGTTAAACTTAGAAGAGTGCTTAAAAATGGAATATGGATTAGCACAACATTTTATTGCCGATAAAGACTTCTATGAAGGCGTACGTGCCCAGATTATTGATAAAGATAGAATGCCCCGCTGGCAGCCGGAGTCTTTAAAGGAAGTCAGTGAAGAAAAGGTGAATTCTTATTTTGATATGAAGGCGGTTGAGGAATTGCATTTTCAACGGTAGGGGACGCTTATATCATTCGCCATTTGTAAGTGCGAATACTAACATAGAGCTTGAACGTCGTCATTGCGAGGAGCGCAGCGACGAGGCAATCCAGAGAGTAGCCCACAGATCTACGGATTATTCACTGGATTGCAACAAAGCTGCGCTCCTCGCAATGACGGTTGCTCACTATCATAACGCAAGTTGGCATCTTCGAGTGCGTTTGGTATAGCTTACAAGAAACTATAACAAACCGCGCACTTTCAAACAAAAAAAGTGTATAATAAGCGGGTGAGTAAAAAACACAAATCGGAGGTAACATGTCCACAGTCAATCTAGAACAAGTAAAAGAATATTTCTTATTTTTACAACACGATATTTGTAAGCGCATGGAAACGTTAGATAAAAAAGCAACCTTTAAAAAAGACAGTTGGCAGCGTGCTGAAGGAGGCGGAGGTATCAGCTGTGTTTTAGAAGACGGCGCTTTTTTAGAAAAGGCAGGGGTTAACTTTTCTCATGTCAAAGGAACGCACTTGCCACAGTCCGCATTAGCGCATCGGCGTGACTTAACAGGGGCGGCGTTTGAAGCAACGGGGATTTCATTAGTGTTTCATCCCAAGAATCCATTTGTGCCGACAACTCATTTCAATTTACGCTTGTTTGTGGCAATACCACAACAAGGCGAACCGCAATGGTGGTTTGGTGGCGGATTTGATTTAACACCCTATTACCCCTTTATGGAAGATTGTGTTCATTGGCATACGATGGCACGACAAGCTTGCCAACCTTTTGGCGATAAGATTTATCCACGCTTTAAAAAATGGTGTGATGATTATTTTTATTTACCGCATCGTCAAGAAACGCGCGGCATTGGTGGGTTGTTTTTTGATGATTTGAATGAATGGGATTTTGCGACCACATTTTCGTTTATCCAAAGTATAGGCAATCATTTTATTTTAGCCTACGAGCCCATTGCTAGAAAACGCAATGCTGTGCTCTATGAAACAAAACATCGCGCATTTCAATCGTATAGACGAGGACGTTACGTAGAATTTAATTTAGTGTATGACAGAGGAACTCTATTTGGCTTACAAAGCGGTGGTCGCACAGAATCTATTTTAATGTCTTTACCGCCGCAAGCAACTTGGCAATACGATTGGCAACCCGAAACCAACTCAGCAGAAGAAGTATTATATCAACAGTATTTAAAACCAAGAGATTGGTTGTTGGAAAAATGATGCTGTATATACCAAACGCGCAACATGTGCCAAATATGCGTTTTCCCCCATTCAATGAAAGAAACATAAAAAAAACCCTAAGCAGAAGCCTAGGGTAAAATCTCAGCCCGATTTTTGAAAATCGGGAGGAACGTAACACTTATTACAAGTATAGATCATTTTTTGAGCAATTCAACTCTGTATGCATTCTCCTTCGAAAGGCTAGATTAAACAATAATTTAAAATGTGAATATACATTTCATTATATAATTCAATGTGTTACCATTAATTTTCTGTCTTTTATCCGGAAAAGTCGTTAAATATCAGCTATCCTTATCTTATGGTGTGGCGTAATACGCCTTTTGCTGCCCAGAAAATGTAAAGTTGAGCATAAAAAATGTTATTGATTAAAGATATCATGAACAAAAATCCAGTGACTATTCATTACAATAGTACATTACGCGAGGCTATTAGTTTGATTAATGCCAGCAAAGTGAGTGATCTCATGGTTTTGGATGACGATAATCAATTTAAAGGCGTCGTTTCAGAAGGTGACTTGATCCGCTATACATTACCTAGCTACGACGATATTATGCTAAGTTCTATCCATACGCGTGAACACGCGGGCGATCTGTTTTTTGAATCTGGTAGAAAGAATGCAAATGAATCTATCATTCCACTCATTATAGAATATCCCATTATTTTGCATCCCAATGAACAATTGTTTTCCGCAGCCATTGTGATGGTGTCTAAGCAAATTCGTATTTTACCCATTGTCAGCCGTACTCACTTGATGGGCACCGTTTCCAGATCTGAATTATGTCAAGCGGTTCTGTTAAAACAACAAACCAGTCGTAAGCCTATGAAGAAGGAGTGACAGGATGTCTTTAATCGGGCCGGCACGCGCTGTTTTAGAAGAAGCCGAAAAACAAAATCGTACCTTAGGGCACGAAAATTTAGGATTTTTATCCGCACAATACGGCATTATGCCGATTACGCCGCCATTATTATCACTGCCTAAAAGTCATCACGTTTGGGATGACGTTATTGCAACACTACCTCATTTATATAAACGAGTCAGCATTAGACGTGCACTGAATGAATTGCCTTTATTAAGCGGCTCTGCAGAAGCATTAGACGATCGTTATCTATATAGAGCGAATACCCTATTAGGGATCTTGCAACAAGCGTATTATCGTTGTGAATTTGGTATTCCAGAAACTATACCATCGGCTATTCAACAGCCCTTAAAAGAAATTGCCACGCGCTTACAACGCCCGCATCCGGGGTTGAATTTAAACGATGTTACTATTTGCAATTGGAAATTTAAAGATCCAAATAACACGGAAAGAACTTTGCAAAATATGTCGTTATTATTTGATGTTTTTTCTTTACCGGAAGATGAAAATTTCAACTTGATTATGACAGAGCTTTATGCTGTATCTTCTCCTTTAATAATGTCTTTTGTCAAAGCACAAGAAGCCATGTTAGCGGAAGACAATCTTGCTTTGCAGCAAGAATTATTTTTTATCATGGATGTTTTAAAGGATCTTATCTTCACACTAGAAAAAATGCAGTTTCCTAAATATGCATTGGCAACCTTTAACCCAGTGATTTGGGCCAAAACGTCAGGCTATTTTTCCATGCCGTTAGGAGATCGGTCGCCACGATTAAGCGGCGGTGCGACTGCATTTATTCACTTGTTAGACGCTTTTACCGGTAGAAAACAATATAACAGCAAGTTAGGAATTATTGAAAAAACGATTAATTTATTTGGCAGACTCAGTTCACTTGAAAAACTTTTTAAAAGCAATAGAAAGTGTTCCTTTAAATGAATATGTGGCCAAACATCAGAATAAAGAATTGTCAGCAACCGTGATGTCTTTCATGGATATTTATGCTGGGAAACGAGGCTTTTTGCGTAGACATAGACACAAAGTATATGGCTTTTTAGAAAGCGCCGTCAAAATGGGAATGTCTATGACCGCGGGAGGTACGGAGATAAAAGACGTTTTCTTACAAAAAAGCTGGCATAAAGTCAATTCTGGATTAAAAGCTTCTGAGAAAGAACACTTAGAAGCAGTGCCTTGTCGCTAT
>CBFGYT010000109.1:0-5390 GCA_965653065.1 uncultured bacterium
CTAAAAATTGAATCACTTTGTTGGCTTCAATAGAACCGGCAGACCACTCGATCCCAGCATAAATATCTTCCGAATTTTCACGGAAAATAATCATATCGGTTTTCCATGGTTCTTTGACTGGACTAGGCGTACCGGTAAAATATCGCACTGGCCGCAGGCATAAATATAAATCTAATTCTTGGCGTAATGCCACATTCAAAGAACGTATGCCACCGCCAACAGGCGTTGTCAATGGACCTTTGATAGCGATTTTAAAATCATGGATGGCTTGCAGCGTTTCTGCGGGTAGATATTGTCCTTCTCCATAAATAGTCTGCGCTTTTTCTCCCGCGTAAATTTCCATCCACGCAATGTGTTTATTGCCATGGTATGCTTTTTTAACGGCATAATCGATTACCGTGCGCATGACCGGCGTGATATCGACGCCAATACCATCGCCCTCAATAAAAGGAATAATAGGATTATCGGGCACAGATATATGCCCCCCAGCATCTTTGTGGATAATTTGACCATTTACCGGGACGATAATAGATTGGTATGCCATAAAAAACCTCTTATATTCAATAAACTTGTAATTGGGCAATATTGTAGCGTGGTTATGGTAAGAGTACAAGAAGGAAGAATAGTTATCTTATCCGCGTCCAAAAGACGCCGGTGCTTTCCCTTTTGACGAAGGCTCGCTGGGTGAAGCTGCGTAGAGCGTGGCAACAAGTGTACTGAGTTGTTTTTGTTTTTCAGGCGACATATTTGCTAAGCTTGTTTCTGCTGAAGTATCTTTTAAGCTGACAGCAATCTCCTCTAAAATAGATTTTAAAAATAACATTTGCTGCTGATATATACGCTTTTGTCTATCTGCATGATCATCTATCGATTCATTTGGCAAAAGTTTAAATAACCCATTAAATTTTTGTAAAAATGACTCCATTCTTTCTGCCAAATTTTGCGCTATTGGATTATGTACTTCAGATCGTAATAACCGCTTTAGTTGATATAGATGCTTAGCAAACTCTTGATGCTCTATTCCTATTGCTGATGTGTCTTGCATAGACTTCCAAAATCGTTGTGAAGAGCCGGATGATTCGCTGCTAGATAATTCTGGTAGCAATTGCAGTAAAGTCTTCTGTAGCTGTGTCAATTGTTCTTGTGCTTCTTCAAGCGTTAATCTAACTTCTGTGTTTTTGTCAAGCATCTTTTTACAAACAGATTTTATATTTTCATTCAGAGTGTAATCTTCAAATGAAAATACAAGATCATCAAAGCTGAGATCCTCATCGCTTTTTTTGTATTTGGCAATATCTTCGCCTGTGCTTCTACCCAATAAAATGCTATATAAAGTAATCCCAAGTAACCAACTCATAAAACGATCTGTATCAACAGTAGTATTATCATTATTGCTTTCTGGCGGTGCATAGGGTATAGAAAGATTACCAATCAATCTTGAATTTGTAATTTTATTTTTAGCATCTATCTGTGGAACTTCTTTTTTACTACTTGTTTGTCCTACTGCACTAGTGCTCCCCTCTGATATGACTTCACCTTTACCTGCTTCGGGTGTGTTTTTTGCTTTATTTAAATATGCATCGTCTCTCAAAAAGCATTTTGTATCTAAAACTTTAATTTTATATTCATCATCCTTATTCCGCAATTTACGAGTTTGCACACCTATATTTTCAGCTTTTAAATCTGCCCAGATAATATTTTTATCTTTTAAAGCCATCAAAAAAGTCACTAATTGCAAAGCCATTGTCACAGCAAAGTAGGCGCGCCTTTGTAAAGACCAGTCTAGATTATTAGCGACTATTTTCAGTAAATCGCCACCCTCTAGATAATCTGTAATTTTGACAATACCAACTTCAGTATTTTGAGAGATCATCTGTATGAATAAGAGATACTCTTCTGGTAAATATGGATCCAATTGTTGTATATAACGACATTCTTCTAATAAAAGGCCATTATTAGGATTCCGTTCAAAGCGAATAACAAGCTTTTCTGCCGTATCGGTTTTAGTTTCCCATATTACCGTATTTCCAACCGCATGCAACTGCTCTACGCCTTTATGATCTAATTCTGTAACCATTTCTTTTAGTTTTAATTTTGTGCTTTCACTACTTTCTGATTTTTCAGAAAAAACTTCTAGAAATACAGGCTCGCCTTTAACTTTGCCTTCATCAGCAACTGCATTTTCTATAAAATCAGATAAGTATTTCTCATTGACATAGCGATGCATTGCAAACTTTTTTGATAACGCTGTGCTTTTTTTCATAAGAGGAAATAATTTTGCGTCCACTACGCTCAATAGGTCATTGAGTTGGCGTCTCTTATTCTTATCTTCTATCAGATCTGAATTATTTAAAGAGAGTTCTGATAAAACACAAAACTTTAATTCTTGCAGGCTGTAATAATAGTTTGTTTCTAAAGACTCAATAGATACACTGGAAGCTCTCTCTAAAAATGCAGTTTCTGTTCTTATGGCCATAGATAATGCTGCTTGTATTTTATCAGATAGACCTTTATATTCTTTAAATTTAGGATTTCTTACTTTTCTTGCTAATAATTCACAACAATAGTATTGTGCTAATGTGGATAATGCCGGAGTATATTGCTTTCCATCGAGGCCGTTATATCGTTGAAATTGCGATGCAATATTACTTGTAGCATACCACTTTCTAATGAAGTTATATGAAGAGCGCTTAGTCCATCCATTAACCGTTATAGTAGAAGGTTCTAATGAAAGTTGTCTCGCTAAAAAATCAATTTTTTGCAATGTTATAATGGCTTTAGTACTTTGAAATTTTCCATTTTTTATATAGTCATTATAACAGCTAATTAAGGCATTTAATCTTTCAACCCTAGGATCTTTGATGAGTTCCTCATTTACTATCGTGATGGGTTTAATAAAGCCAATAACGCTTTGCTGCTTTATAATTGGAATAGTTTTTTTTCTTTTTCCCTCTAGTCTGGAACTTTCCGACTCTGAACTCGAAGGCTCAGAAGAACTAACATTGAGTGATCTTAAGTTTCTTGTAGGTTGAAAATGTGCACCAGAAGCAGACTTTATTAAAGTGCATCTTCGATCGCCTCCACTTTGAGGGGCGGGAGTTACCATAGATAAGGCACGCGCAGGTCTAGTCGAAGAGCCTGAGGCTTCGCTAGACGAACTTGCTGCTTCACTAGAAGAAGCAGAAGACTTTTCTTTGTCGTTATTTACAGGATCCACTAAAACATTACCTTGCGCTTATAAAGATTTTATGAATTCGATTATAACAATATTATATAGCAGAGTCAATAATTGGACAAAATTTTGGGCTCGTTTTTTTTCTTGTTTTAAGTGTTTGATTAATAAGAGAATTCTAATGGTGGAAAGAATATCATTACATTCTTTAATGTCTGAATCTAAGTGATGAACCTTCATCGTCTGCGGGAACATCTAATTCATCATCTACGTCTGCTTCTGGAGAATCATCCGCCGGTAATTGTAGTGTTTTATCTGATAATAATCTATCCTTTAAAACGCTAAGCATATCTTCTCTATTTTGCGCATTAATAAAAGATAAAATATTATTGCCGTCCACTTTTTGCATGAGCATAGCGCCTAAATGAGCACTGTCTAATGCTAGTAACGTCTTAAAAGCATTAAAATTACCTGCATCAACTGAATGAAATAAAACACTTTTACCTTGCACATCCACATTGGCAAGCTGTGGACTTTTACTCAAGAGCAGCTCAAATACAGCTTGTTTCTGCTCTTCTGTACACTTAGACTGAGAGTTATCCGGTGATACGCTCACTGAACACATTAAAGCATCCATTCCTAGCGCATTTTGCCTTATCCAAGACGCCTGTTTAGTTAATAAATACTCCACTATCTCTTTTCGCCCATATAATGCCGCCAATTGCAACGCGCTATAGCGTACATATTCTTCATTGACTAACGTCATAGCTTCAATAGGCGTGCGTTTTTGCGATGAATTTGCAGTTGTACAAATACATTTAACAGCATCTAAGTTATTCTCTCTAATCGCTGCATGTAATCTGGAGACTTCACTCGCTATATCTTCTTTATCAGAATCACTTTCTTCATCTGTATTTTTAAGAAATTCAATCCCAGAATCTTCAGGAACGTCTTTTTCAGAATCTCTGCTTTCAGCAAAATCAACATCAGAACTTTGACTGCTGCTTTCTTCTTCGGAAGATTCTTCTATAGAAGATTGGGGAGCGCCTTCTCCAGGACGGTGTCGATGACGACGGCTAAAAAGTGCGTTTCTGTTGGACTCATGCATAATACATCTCTTAATACTGTCTTAAGGAATGGTATGAGTATACATCTTTTGTACTTTTTTAGCAAGGGATGGTATCTGTCACAAACTCTGCGATGAGGACTTTCCATCCATTCTAGGACTACCAGATGCAGGGCTATTGTGTGAACTCGAATTAGAATCACGCGGGCTTGCTGGCTCTGAACTATGAGAGCCTGATCCGCTGGTTAAACCAGAGTAACTTGATGTCGCACTATTTGCTGGTTGAAAATATTGAAAACCGCTTTGTGAAAAGATTAGTGTATCAACAGAACCATGGCGGAGAGAACTACCATTCGCAGTAGGGCTACTATCAGCACTCTTGTCAGGACTAACTGTAAAAGTACTACTTTCTCCTGAGGAACTGCTACTTGCTTCACTAGAGCCATTATTAAATTGGTTATTTGGACCATTCACATAACTTTCTACTACAGCCATAGTCTTTATTACTTCAGCCATAGCATCATCAAATTCGTTTCTAATGCCTGGAGGTGCATTTTTCTTGGCTAGTACTCCTACTATCTCAAGTGCATTCTCTCTAAAATCATCAAAACCATCAAATATCATTTGCAATAGCGATGCTTCATTAGCCACATCTTTTTTCGCTTCATCGATACAGTTTATATTATCCAATATAAAACCATCATCAAAGTTATACATAGAACATAACTCAGAAAATTCAAGAAGCGCAGTTCTAAGATCTTGTATCGCCATTTCTTTTTTAAATCTTTGACTACCCTCATCTATCCATTTATTATCTGACATTTCCGCCATCTTGTCTTGCATCATTGACAATATGTTAATACTGTTTTTTAATGTCGTACTGGCAGTCTCTGGCGTCACTGCAAGCAGCATAGCACATAACTCCTGTAGCTCTTGCCCACATTCTGATTGAAACATTTCAGATGTATACTCAAATATGCTAGAAAAATCTTTGCCATGATACAAGCTATCGGCTATTTCCTTTTCACTTTTCCCTGTTGCGACGATATAAAATATCAATCCTAATTGGTACAGCATGATAGCCATAAGCGCGGCATCATCATTTTTATCTGTTGCTTCTTGTTCTTCTAACCACTTAGGTATAGATGTTGT
>CBFGYT010000110.1:0-5388 GCA_965653065.1 uncultured bacterium
TTTCTATTGCTCTTGCTAATGGCGCTTGGCCTAGAATAGATCCGAGGCATGACATAAATTGAACAACCCCGGCCAATATAGCAAAATACCGCGCAGGAAACCAATGTGTTAATAACACTAACGTACCAATAAAAGAAAAAGCAGCCCCTGCCCCGGTTAAAAACCGCCCCAAACACAAAGCGAGTAAACTGTGGCCCAATGAGAAAAATAGTCCGCCCAAAGCACAAATGGCCGTAGCAATCGCTAATAAATAGCGTGGACTGAATTTATCGTAGCAAATACCGGCCGGTAATTGCATAGGGGTATAGGCATAAAAGAAAAAAGCCGACATAACGCCTAAACTAGTAGCACCAAAGTTGAGTTCACTCATCAATGTATGCGTGATGACTGAAGGAGCGACCTGTAAAACGAAATCATAGAGATAAAATAGTGACGCTAAAAAGCATACTAACCCAGCGCGCACATAATAGCGCCAATGATTGGGAAAATCTTCAGTCAAAACAACCCCCTACCGAATGCTATGATGCGATATGGTACCACAGTCTATAAGAAAATGTCACGGTAAATTCTTATTTTAATTTTTGAGTAATTGTTAGACATTTGAATGGGGAATGGTATATACTATTTATTTTATAAAAATAATAGGTCACTATGCTATTTGAATATCCGTTGCCCTACTCTAAAACAAGTACCGCATTATTCGCTCACATACGACATTGGCCAGATGCCGTGTTATTACAAAGCCCATCAAAATCCAATGGCCGCTATGATATTTTTTCCGCTCACCCACGAATGATGGCAACGCTGCAAAGTAATGGTTTAGTCATTGAGTCTACAGACTCCATAAATACAACTTCTTTAGATGCTATTGATTTTCTACTCACTCAATTACCCAAGACTCTGCCCAAAAGCACATATCCGTTCATGGGTGGATTAATCGGCTATGGTAGCTATGACTGGGGATTATACTTACAAAAAGTACCGCGACAGTTAAATCCCCATCATCCATTACCGTTGCTAAAAGTAGGCTTATACGATTGGGCGATAGTCATTGATCATCAAGAAAAAGTAGCCACCTATGTTTCTTATAATGGCAATGATCATCCATTGCATGAAATAGAAACATTACTCAACACTTTCTCACAAGAAAAAGATGATTTTGCGTTATACTCTTCTTGGCATAGTTCTATTGATTACCATACTTATCAACAAAAATTTTCGCATATTCAACAACATTTGCATGCGGGCGACTGCTATCAAGTTAATTTTTCACAGCGCTTTTTCTCTCAATATCAAGGCGATCCTTGGTATGCGTATCAAAGACTCATCGGGAATTGCAGTTCTTCTTTTTGTGCTTATCTAAACTACTCTGATCATCAAATATTAAGTATATCGCCAGAGCGTTTTATTCAAGTCAAACAACAGCAAGTGATAACTCAACCAATTAAAGGCACCAGTGCTCGCAGCCAAGTAAAATCAGAAGACCAACAATTAGCACTGGCTTTACAGAATAGTGAAAAAGATCGGGCGGAAAATGTGATGATAGTCGACATGTTACGGAATGATTTAGGTCGTTTGTGCTTACCCGGCTCTATTCAAGTGCCTGCTTTATGCGAATTACAGAGTTATCACACGGTACATCACTTAGTAAGTACTATTATAGGTACTTTACCGCAAACGATTCATCCCTTGCACTTATTTAAAAGCATTTTTCCTGGTGCATCGATTACTGGAGCACCGAAGAAACGCGTCATGGAAATCATTGAAGCTTTAGAAACGCATCAACGACATATCTATTGCGGCAGCATTTTTTACTATAGTGTTGATGACCAATTTGATAGCAACATCGCTATTCGCACTGCATTATGCTATGACGGTGTTATCGAAATCGCGGGTGGTGGTGGCATTGTATTAGATTCTAAAGTGGATGCAGAATATGAAGAGATTCAAAATAAAATTGGTAAGATGTTAGAAGTTTTGAGAGCTTAGTATATATTAACCATATTTTGAATTGCGGATTTTGGTTTGCTTTATTGTGATTTGTCATCCCCGCGTGCGCGGGGATGACAATCTACAACAATACTAACCTAAGTTCGCATCTTCAAGTGCGTTTGATATATACGCAATCACTTTCCACGAATCAACAACACCCCACCTTGCCATTGTTGATCGGAAATATACGGTGGCGGCAGTAATGTAGTTAAACTCAACGTGCGAACAATAGAACTACTCAAATCATTACGCAAATAAATTGTAGGAGATGGCATATCTGGTAAATCAACGATAATGCCACTGTGCTTTAATGGATGCTTGGTGATTTTTTCATACGTAATCGTACCATACCATAATGCAATATCATCATCACTAAAATCCACATTAGCTTGCCATAACCGTAATACGACGACAACAGAATTGGTCTGATTCAATTTATGAATAAATACGGCTTTAGGCGCTTTCCCTTGATATAATGGCGGTAATAAAGTTAAGCGATTCTCACTCTTCTTATTAGCAATATGATTCACTGCATTGATCCACGCAGATTGTGGTAAAGCGACCCAACCCGCTTGTTGCATTTTAGTAACGATAGTTTGCAAGTTATCGGCCCATTGTACATTGATCAAACTGCGCGGTCTTCCTAAGCGATCTTTACGATAAATCACCGCGGCTACGTTATCTTGCTGCCACCATTTTTCAGCGCTGACCACCTCGACTGGCCAAGCAGGAACATAAGTTACGACATCTTTCTTAAAATTCATTTCAATTTTAATGCTTAAGAAAAATAAAAAAGCAATCGCTAAAATAATATTAAATGTTTTTAATGAAAATTTCGGCGGGTTTTGACAACGAAAAGACAATGTCACCACCATAGCTGAGATCCAACCCGCTAATAAGCCCCCTAATACATCCGTAAACCAATGCGCCCCTAAATACAAGCGTGTTAATATTAATACGGTAATGACTGCGGCACAAATTCCATATAATATGCGCCTGTATTGTGAAAACACCATCCGTTCTAAGACAACAAAATAAAAAATATACATGCCTATGGTGATAGTGGTATGTCCGCTAGGAAATGAGTTTCCTTCTAAAACGCCCATTAACCCCGCAGGTCGTGGTGAATGAAAAATGAATTTACTGACTGCGACAACACCATAAGAAGCTAAAATAATTCCCATCCAATGACAGGCCATATACCATTGTTTGCGCCACAATAACCATACCATAGTGACGCCTATCGCCGGCCCTAACACCCAGCGATCGCCCATATAAGTTAAGATCAACATTATTTTTTGTAGGCTGGGAATATATAAGTTACGGAAAAGCTGATTGATAGGCATATTCCAATCATAGAGACCGGTTTGCGTCACTACCATGATGGTTAAAATAATAAATAATACGCCTGCAACTAACACACCCACTAATATATTTAATTGATTATGCCCTTGTTGCCGGCATGGATCTTGTAATAATCGATACAAGGGATAAACTCTAGGGGTGTGTTTGATACCTTCCCATAATTTATCCATCAAGCCTCCAATCCATTTCACTATTTTGAAAAAGATAATTTTCAAAAGCCATGCCGTCGCACCAATGATTGCGAGTAGACACAGAATAATAATGATCAATCGGGTTGCCACTTCGGGCGGAAATTGTAACGCCGCTAATCCAATTAAGATCCCTGGAACCACATAAGTCGGTGCCCATAGTAATGCGGATGTGACATTAGAAAAAAGAAATCGCCAAGTATTCATCCGCATCATGCCGGCAACGACTGGCACAACAGGACGTACCGGGGAAAATCGTGCTAGAAAAACACTTTTACCACCGTGCGAGGCAAAAAAATCTTCGCCTTTATGTAAGAAATTAGGCCAGCGCTTAAATGGCCACATACTATGAATGCTGTCTTTAAAATAATATCCTAAGCGGTAGCTGACTCCATCGCCTACAATAGCGCCCAAAATAGCGGCAACCAAAGTAGGCCAAGCCGGTAAAATGCCAATCCCCACTAAAATACCCGCGGCGGTCATTAATAAAGAACCCGGCACCAATAAGCCAACAAACGCTAAAGATTCTAATGTTGAAATAATAAAAACTAAAATGAGACTTAACGTTGTATGTTCTTGTAACCATCCTAAAAATGGTCTTAAGTGATCAAACATTTCCATGATATTATTTATCCTATCACTTCTTATTCTTCACCAATAGCAACGCCTTTTGCTTGCAGATCGGCATGATAAGAAGAACGCACCAATGGGCCACTGGCCACGTGTGTAAATCCTAATTGCTTCGCCAATTGCGCTAATTGTTTAAATTCAGTGGGCGGCACATAACGCATCACCGGCGCATGATAACGGCTAGGTTGCAAATATTGCCCTATGGTTACCATGTTCACATCGTGTGCGCGTAGATCTTGTAAAACAACTTCTACTTCCGCCAATTCTTCCCCTAATCCTAACATAATTCCGGATTTAGTTAAAATAGCAGGAAAGCGTGCTTTAAATTGTTTTAGCAATTGCAATGAAAATGCATAGTCAGAACCAGGACGCACTTGTTTATACAAACGCGGCACGGTTTCTATATTGTGATTAAATACATCGGGCGGCGCTTTAGATAATTCATCTAATGCGACTTCCATACGACCGCGAAAATCAGGCACTAAAGATTCTATTTGAATGTGCGGGTTTAATGCTCGCACCGCTTGGTGACAGGCGACAAAATGACTGGCACCACCATCGCGTAAATCATCGCGATCGACTGAAGTGATCACCACATATTTTAATTGCATATCCGCAATGGTTTGCGCTAAATTTTTAGGTTCATTGGGATCTAAAGGATCAGGACGACCATGCCCCACATCGCAAAACGTACAACGCCGCGTACACTTATCACCCATGATCATAAAAGTTGCTGTGCCATGACTAAAACATTCGGGTAAATTTGGACAAGAGGCTTCTTCACACACCGTCACCAAACGATTTTCCCGTAATGTTTCTTTCAACCGTGCTACCGATGAATTACTCGGTAATTTCACACGGATCCAATCGGGCTTAGGTAAAGGTTTGGTCGTCACTTCCACTTTGATAGGTACTCGCGCCATCTTGGCTTGCCCTTTTTGCTTTATCGTAGGATCAACGGTAGATGGATTCGACATAAGCTTTATCACCATAACAAAATTGTTTTATATAAGTTAGCAACGGGGTTGCTAACGCAAAAATATCTTCTACTGCTACAAAGTCACGCCATTGTGTCATTTTAATATTCGCCAATCCACAGGGATTAATCCGTTTAAATGGCGTTAAATCCATATCAATATTAAAACTTAATCCATGATAAGAACATCCGCCGATTTTTACTCAAGGGCAGAATGGGAAAGCAGAGCATATTTTA
>CBFGYT010000111.1:0-5373 GCA_965653065.1 uncultured bacterium
TTACTGACGCAATTAGAAATATTAATTGATAGGCTTATTTTTAATAGTGAGAATGCAAGATCCGCAATTTGCTGGACAAACGAAAGAACGATTATCGTCTAGGCAGTCAGCCGCTTTTGTGTGTGGTGTGGTCAAAGATGCATTGGCTTTATGGATGAATCAACACACTGAAGAAGCCACACAAATTGCCGAATTAGCGATTAATGCGGCGCAACGACGCTTGCGTAAAGCTCAAAAAGTAGAACGCAAGAAAATTACCAGTGGTCCTGCGCTGCCTGGAAAATTAGCCGATTGTACTTCACAAGATTTAAAACGCACTGAATTATTCTTAGTGGAAGGGGATTCTGCCGGTGGCTCAGCGAAACAAGCACGTGATAAGAATTTCCAAGCGATCATGCCATTACGCGGTAAGATCTTAAATACTTGGGAAGTCGATCCGGGACAAGTATTGGCTTCACAAGAAGTGCACGATATTGCGGTGGCCATTGGTATTGATCCAGGCAGTCACGATTTATCCGGTTTACGTTATGGTAAAATTTGTATTTTAGCCGACGCCGACTCAGACGGCTTACACATTGCCACATTGCTATGTGCTTTATTCTTAAAACATTTTGCTGCCTTAGTTAAAGCAGGACACATTTATGTGGCCATGCCACCGTTATATCGCATTGATATTGGTAAAGTAGTGTATTACGCTTTAGATGACAGTGAAAAACAAGGCGTGTTAGATCGCATCGCCGCTGAAAATATAAAAGGTAAAGTCAATGTGCAACGCTTCAAAGGATTGGGCGAAATGAATCCTTTGCAATTGCGTGAAACCACGATGGCGCCTGAAACCAGACGATTAGTACAGTTAACCATTGAAGAAGGCGATGACACACAACAGATCATGGATATGTTATTAGGCAAGAAACGTGCCGCTGATCGCAAAAAATGGTTGGAAGAAAAAGGTAATTTAGCCGGAGAGATGGCGTAATATGCAAACGACAATTGATTATGAAGGCATAGAAACTAAACCGTTAAAGCACTTTACGGAGCAAGCCTATTTAGATTATTCCATGTATGTGATCATGGACAGAGCCTTGCCGCATGTCAGCGATGGCTTAAAGCCTGTGCAACGTCGCATTGTTTATGCGATGTCGGAATTAGGTTTAAAAGCCACTGCTAAATATAAAAAATCGGCGCGTACCGTCGGCGATGTATTAGGTAAATTTCATCCTCATGGCGATAGTGCTTGTTATGAAGCCATGGTGTTAATGGCACAACCATTCTCTTATCGTTATCCTTTAGTCGATGGTCAAGGCAACTGGGGTTCCCCTGATGATCCTAAATCATTTGCGGCGATGCGTTATACTGAATCACGATTATCGCCTTACGCCAATGCCTTATTAGAAGAATTAGGTGAAGCGACGGTGGATTGGGCACCTAACTTTGATGGCACCTTAGAAGAGCCGAAATATTTACCGGCACGATTACCGAATATTTTATTAAATGGCGGTATGGGGATTGCGGTAGGCATGGCGACCGATATCGCATCGCACAATTTAAATGAAGTCGTCGATGCCTGTGTGCATTTACTCGATAATCCTAAAGCCAGTGTCGCTGATTTATGTCATTATGTTAAAGCACCCGATTATCCCACCGAAGCTGAAATTATTACGCCTAAAGAAGATATTTTAGAGTTATATAAAACCGGTAATGGCGGCGTTAAAATGCGTGCCGTGTATACGGTCGAACGCGGTGATATTGTAATTACTGCATTGCCGCATCAAGTGTCGGGTGCTAAAATATTAGAGCAAATTGCCGAGCAAATGCGTCAAAAGAAATTGCCAATGATTTCTGATCTGCGCGATGAGTCGGATCATGAGAATCCGATCCGTTTAGTGATAGAGCCACGATCCAATCGCATCGATGTAGAGCCGCTGATGGATCACTTATTTGCGACTACAGAATTAGAAAAAAGTTATCGTATTAATTTTAATATGATAGGCATCGATGGCAAACCACAAGTTAAAAACTTATTACAGATCTTAACGGAATGGTTGAGTTTCCGTCGCACCACTGTCACGCGGCGCTTACAACATCAATTACAGATGATTATCGATCGCTTACATATCTTAGATGGCTTGTTGGTTGCTTATTTAAATATCGATGAAGTCATTGCTATTATTCGTCACGAAGACGATCCTAAAGCAGAATTAATGGCGCGCTTCGCCTTAACCGAAATACAAGCCAATGCTATTTTAGATTTAAAGTTACGTCACTTAGCAAAACTAGAAGAATTTAAAATTAAGAGCGAGCAAAAAGAATTAGCCGCCGAGAAAAAACGCATTGAAGGGATTCTGGCTTCACCTAAAAAATTAGATAATTTGATTAAAGAAGAATTATTAGAAGATAAAGAAAAATACGGCGATAAACGTCGCTCGCCCTTAGTCATGCGCCAAGAAGCCGTTGCATTAAAACAAGAAGAATTGATTGCCAGCGAACCGGTCACCGTTATTTTGTCTGAAAAAGGGTGGATCCGCCAAGCCAAAGGACATGAAATTGATGTGACGACTTTAAGCTATAAATCAGGCGATGCTTTCAAAGCCAGCGTATTGGGTCGCAGCACGGAAAATGTTTTATTCCTCGATTCTACGGGTCGCTCTTATGCGTTAGCAGCACACTCCTTACCGTCAGCACGCGGCCAGGGAGAACCTTTAACGGGGCGCTTAAACGCGCCCAGTGGCGCACATTTTGTGGGTTTATTGATGGGAAATGACGATGCGTTATGTTTAATTGCGTCTAGCGCGGGTTATGGCTTTATTACCACTTTATCTGAATTACATACTAAAAATCGCTCTGGTAAAGCTTTGTTAAAGGTGCCTGAACATGCCGAAGCCTTAACGCCTAGACTCATCAATAATATCAAAAGCGATTATATAGTCGTCGTCACACTGGAAGGCTATTTACTCATGTTCCCAGTCGATACCTTACCGCAATTACCTAAAGGAAAGGGTAATAAGATGGTGAACTTGCCTAAGAGTCGTTTTATTGCCGGTGAAGAAAAAGCGCTTGAAACTTTAATCCTTTCTAATAAAGACAGTTTAAAAATTGGTTCCGGTAAACGGCATATTGTTTTAAAACCAGAAGATTTAAAACATTATCGCGGTGAACGTGCCAAACGCGGTAGTAAATTACCGCGCGGCTTTCAGAAGATAGATAGTATTGAAGTCGTACGAGGTAATTGAAAGCGATAATTTTAGATATCTATAACCAAATGCACTTCAAGGTGCGAACTTAAGTGATAATAGTGAGTAACCGTCATTGCGAGGAGCGAAGCGACGTGGCAATCCACGAATAGCCCACAGATCGGCAGGTTATTTACTGGATTGCCACGCTGCGCTCGCAATGACGGCGTTTATGTTCCGTGGTTAAACTTCGCATCTTCAAGTGCGTTTGGCATATATCAAGCAAAATAAAAATGGCCGTAATCTATAAGACTACGGCCACTTTGCGCAGATTTAACAAGTTACAATTAAACCAATACCGAGAAAAAGTGCATTCTCATCGTAATCGCCGTCATCACCAACAGCATTGTCAATATGGCCGCTGGTCCACCCATACGCAACAGAAGGTTGTATTGCAATGTATTTATTTGCTTGATAACGTGCACCGATCGCAGCTGCTTTGAAAGGATAATTAGGAAATCCTGGATCTTCATTTGCTTCAGGAACAACTTGAGTTAAATAGCTTCCACCCGCAAACAAGGATAATTTCTCATTATACGCATAGATAGCGGATAATTGTCCCGCCCAACCATTATCTAAATTTGCTGGGTAAATTAAATCGCCCGGCTGACCTGGTTCTGTTGTCGATGCTCCCGCCACATTTTTCAGCTTAGTCTCTTTAACCACATCCCATTTAGTATAGGATACTCTAGCCATCGTCATCCAATGCTGGTTAAAGGCATGAAAATAATCTAAATCCCATTCGGCAGGCTCGGTAACAGGTGTACTAAAATTATCAGAACTCGCGTTCCCTGCTGCACTGTTGCCTTTTGTATCAATATCTATACGACTAAAATATACTAAACTTAAGATATTAGCCTCTGAAAAAGCATAGCTGCCCGCACCCGACCAACCCGCACCATAACCATCACTATGCTGAGTTGCATAAGCCCCCCCATACCCTGCAGGAAAACCAAAATCAAGAGTTTGGTCTGCATAAGTAACACGAGCGCTCCCACCCAGCGCAAAGTGATCTGTAACTTGGTAACTCACTCTCGCTGCTGTTTCATAACTCTCTAAATCTATATAATTAGTACGCTCTCTCATAATAGAATTGGGCCCCCAATCTACTTTCCCAGCCAATGGTTGAGTTACATCAAGGGATGCTACTAATTTATCATTGAAACGCTGTGCAATTCGAAAATAGGGGATCCAAGCTGAAATGTGTGATGTCGGACTACCAGAAAGCGTCGGATCACCTGGCGCTCCCGGAGCAACAGTCCCATGATAGTGGATCCAATCATCCGGTACAAAAGTAGACCCTATCTGTATCTCCGTATTTTGCACTTGATTTAACAAGGCGGGATTTTCAAATGAAATCCCTCCCGTCACAATCGTTGGAATAGCGGTTACGGCAAAAGACATTGCTGGGAATAAACAAGATAGAACAATAACTGAACGGAAAATATACTTTAAACGCACTTATAAAACTCCTTGTAATCTATATCCAAAAATATAGTTTCTTATATTTTCCAGTAATAATCAATAGCACATTAAGAAATTAAAAGACGTTACTAAGTAATTTTTGTATATACCAAACGCACTTGAAGTTGCAATTATTTTTTAAAAAGGGTTAGTCTCTTTTCTTATAATACTCATACCATCCGTCCATACCGTATTGCTTAAAATACGCCAACGCTTGTTGATAGTGCTTGTCCTGTTCTGCTGTATTACCTAATCTTTGATAAAAATCGGCGAACTCTAATTCTATCCATGGGTGCTGCAGATAACATCCCACTTCATTGGCTATTGCCATCGCTTTATTTAATAACGCCACAATTTCTTCATCATGGCTGTTATCTGTCGCGCCAAGATTATACATTAAAGCACGTACACGATAGCATTGCGCCATATTTGGTTTTTCATCATCGGCTTCAAGATAACCTTGTAGCTTGTCTAAAATTTCCCAAGCGTCTTCCAAAGCATCACTGCGAGCAAAAGTTTCCACAACAAACAACGTGAACATTCCCATCCCTATGGCATAATCTTGTGATTTAATTACTTCTTTGTAAACGGCGGCGTAAGAAAGCGCTTCTTCCGGATGATTCATATAAAACAAAGTGGGGATCAGAACAGGAAATAGCAAGAAAGGGATTGCATCAAA
>CBFGYT010000112.1:0-5373 GCA_965653065.1 uncultured bacterium
CTTGGGTGAAATGTCGGCCTTTATGCCCACGTCGGGTTCTTTTTATACCTACGCAGCACGATTTGTCGATCCCGCTTTGGGGTTTGCGTTGGGATGTAATTATTGGTACAACTGGGCGATTACCGTTGCTGCAGAAATTGTGGCTGCAACGTTAGTGATGAAGTTTTGGTTTCCCACCGCTTCTCCTTTTGTATGGAGCAGCTTATTCTTAGGCTTATTTGTTGGCTTAAATATTTATTCCGTACGCGGCTTTGGCGAAGCGGAATATTGGATGTCTTTGCTTAAAGTGATTGTGGTCGTGGTGTTTATTATCATTGGTACCGCGATGATTTTAGGCTTAACAGGGCATAATGCGGTTGGCTTTGAGTATTGGAAAATAGGCGATGCGCCCTTTCATGGCGGAATAGTTACTATTTTTAGCGCGTTTATTGTCGTAGGATTTTCATTTCAGGGCACCGAATTAATCGGCGTTGCCGCGGGAGAAAGCTTAGAACCACAGAAAGCCATTCCAGCTGCGGTTAAAAAAGTATTTTGGCGTATTTTAATTTTTTATGTTTGCGCCATTGTGATCATTAGTTTTTTAATTCCATATACCTCACCGCAATTATTAGGTGGAGATATTGCCACAAGTCCGTTTACCTTGGTATTTAGCCAAACCGGCATGACTTTTGTCGCCGGCTTTATGAATGCAGTGATTCTAGTGGCTATTTTATCTGCGGGGAATTCGGGTATGTATGCATCTACACGAATGCTGTGGTATTTGGCGGCACAAAAACATGTGCCGCATGTGTTTGCTAAAATTAATAGTCGCGGTATCCCTATTTATGCACTCTTAGCAACCGCTGCAGTCGGTATGTTGGCTTTTTTGACTACCTTCTTTGGCAATGGTGTCGTGTATTTGTGGCTGTTAAATGCGTCTAGTTTGTCGGGTTTTATTGCCTGGTTAGGGATTGCTATCAGCCATTATCGTTTTCGCAAAGCATATGTTGCACAAGGGCGAAGCTTAAAAGATTTACCTTATGTTGCTAAAGGCTATCCTTATGCGCCGCTCATGGCATTCGCACTCTGTATCATTATTATTTTAGGACAGAATTATACTGCGTTTATGCAAGATAAAATTGATTGGTATGGCTTATTGGTTTCTTATATTGGTATTCCATTATTTTTATTGCTATGGTGGGGATATAAAATCCGCAAGAAAACTAAAGTGGTAAAACTACAAGACTGTGATTTTAAATTTAATCCAAGTACGGAACATTAGGGAGTAGGGTGAGCACTATTGCTCACCCTAAATGGAGGATGCAAGCGAATTTTAGGCCCAGCCAAACTCTTGTTCAGAGGCAATGGCTGCTTTTTCAGCAATCGCTGATTTTGTGTGAATACTTTTCTCAGTAGCGACAAAAGCCGCGCGTTGAGTGTTAATCAATTGTTGTAACTGCATGATCTTTTCTTCATAACTGCAGATCTGAAAAATATAATCATTCACCAAAGACAATGCTTGTGTTAATTCACGTGCCAATTGATTGTATTCCGCACGTTGTGTATTCGTGAGACGTTGCTTAGCGCTGTGTTGCCAAGATCCAATTTTTTCATGCAATGTGTAAATGGTTGCTTCTAAACGATAACAATGAGTTTGATAGAGCGTTAAATCTTCTATATCACGAGCCAGAGAAATCATGCTTTCTAGTGCATACAAGTCGCCACCAATTTCTTCTAATTGTGAGCCTGTTTGTGTTACGTGATCATAGAATTCATCGAACGCAGTATGCGTGTGTAATGATACCTTCAGATTAGTAGTGTTCATAGTAAGCCTCCTTGTTTGCGTATGACTTAATCATGAGTAAGCTCTTTATGCTTTGCTTTTGCGTTTTAACTGTAGGTTGAGTGAGGATGTTGTTAACAGCATTTAAACTTCATAACTCACCCAACTACAATTGTGGTTTTATCCTAACCGAACAATAACTGTGTAGTGACATTCATCTTATATTAGGGAACTTAAAAACACCTTAAAACAAGATGATACTATAAGCGTAGGCGATGTTTTTCGATTTCACAAATCATAATCGATCACTAAAGGAGCATGGTCGGAAAATCTCTCGGCTTTATAAATACTTGCGTGTAAAATTTTTTTTTTCGAGATTGGGCGTGACAATTTGATAGTCAATTCTCCATCCTACATTTTTTTGCCATGCTTGACCGCGATTAGACCACCAGGTATATTGCTCAGGATTTTTATCGATCGCACGGAAAGCGTCGATAAATCCTAATTGATCAAAGACTTGATCTAACCAGGCACGTTCTTCTGGTAAAAAGCCCGAATTTTTTTGATTGCCACGCCAATTCTTTAAGTCTATGTTTTTATGAGCAATATTCCAATCGCCGCATAAAATAACGGGATTTTGCTGTTGGCGCAATTCTTTTAAATGCTTTAAATAATAGTCTAAGAAATCATATTTTACTTGTTGCCGTATATCACCACTGGTGCCAGAAGGAAAATATAATGAAGAGACTGAAAAATCTTTGAATTGTGCCTGCACGGCACGACCTTCTGCATCAAATAAATCGTGTGCTAATCCTAATTGCACGGTGAGCGGTTTTTCTTTGCTATACAAGGCAACGCCACTGTATCCTTTTTTTTGTGCGGAATAATACTGGCAATGATAGCCTTCTGGCCAAAACAAAGGATCATCTAATTGTGCGACTTCCGCTTTGATTTCTTGCAAGCAAATGACATCCGCATTTTGATCGGCTAGCCATTTGAAAAAACCTTTTTTAGCGGCACTGCGAATGCCATTGACATTTAAAGTGATAATACGTTTCATCAATGTGTGTTTCCTTGTGAGGTATTAAACTATATCTATTATACTTCGCATTTCGAAGCGTAGTGAGTATATACCAAAAACACTTCAAGATGCGAAGTAGCATTATTGTATACACGTGCTGTCATCCCCGCGCACGCGGGTATTGTCACCCCCGTGAAAATGGGGGCAGTGAATAGTGCACAAATCATGGGTTATTCCTGGATTGCCACGTCGCTGCGCTCCTCGCAATGACGTATTCCAACGATCGTGCTTAACTCAAGCTCGCATCTTGACGTGTTTCCAGGATAAACGCTAAATAATTACAAAGAAGTATTGTATACTATTAAAAATCGAGGAGCATGCTATGACATCATTACTACAACAAGAATTTATTCACTACGCACTACATCATAAAGCATTATGTTTTGGAGAATACACTTTAAAGTCCGGACGCATTAGCCCTTATTTCTTTAATGCAGGGTTATTTAATGATGGTGATAGTTTAGCTAAACTTGGATTCTTTTATGCCAAAACTATTTTAAATGCTGCTATCGAATTTGATATGTTGGTAGGGCCTGCTTATAAAGGCATTCCTTTAGTGTGCACTACCGCGATGGCTTTGGCGGAGAAGCATCAAAAGAAATTACCTTATGCGTTTAATCGTAAAGAAGTCAAAGACCACGGTGAAAAATCGTTGTGGGTAGGCGCTAAAGTGCAAGGTCGCGTCTTGATCATCGACGATGTGATTACCGCGGGGACTGCCATACGCGAAACGATAGCACTGATTACGGCCGAAAAAGCAACGGTTGCTGGCGTGGTGGTGATGTTAGATAGACAAGAAAAAGGACAAGGCGACTTATCAGCGATTCAAGAACTGCAAAATAAATATCACATTCCTGTCTATAGCATTGCCACTTTAGAAGACTTATTAAGTTATGTGGAAAAAGATAGCGCCTTGTCGCCGTTCTTAAATGCGATGCATGCTTATCGTGCTCAATATGGCGTGAAAGAAGCTTTGTAACCTCTTGCCAGTGGTGATGAGCTCAAGGTATAGTAGGGTACATGCTTTGTATAAAGCTTAAGTTTTATACAGAGTTTTTAAGACTAACTGCAATAAGCCGATATCAATTTTTGGAGACTGTTTATGAAAATCACAAGTTACGTATTATCTTCTTTATTATTAGCCAGTATGACCACATTAGGATTAGCTGCTACCAATACAGTAAATACAACGGTTAAACCTGCATTGACGGATGCCACTGCGAATGCAAGTAATGCGGCCGCCGCTACCAACGCTGCAACGAATGGTTCTTCTGATCAAAGCGATAATAGCGACAGCGATAGCTCTGCGTCCAATGACAATGCCGACAATGATTCTTCTATGCAAGATAATGGCGATGGCAGTGATCAAAACATGATGGACAATGATGATGACAGTGCCGATGACAGTGATGATGACGGTAGCAACGATTAATGCTATTTGAATTGTGATTTACAGTGTCTTCTTAATTGGAAGATGTAGCAAATCGATTATTCATAGCAACGTAAATGTAGCACATTACCCGAATTTGGGTAATGTGCAAGCATTTGATAAGTAAAAACAAATATAGAAATAAATAAGCTTTATATGAAGGTATAAACATCAATTACTATCCAAAAACTAGTCTATTTTTTCCTCATATTGCTATAAGATTGATAAAAAGGAACAGATAAAATATACTACCGGTTGTTAACAAATAAAGATATATTTATTAAATAAAAATGAGCGAGGTAGTCCATGTCTGCTGTTCCTGTTATAGAAACTTTATTCAAACCCTTAAATAAAGACAAAGTACGCGCGCTGTATCAAGAGCAACAAAAGCAAGCAATCAAATATCTGGAAAATGAAGATATGCCATTCAACGAATGCGCAAACGCTTTGCGTAAAGGCTTAGAGATTGTTAATTTGGCCTATTATTATTTTCCGCAAGAATTTAAAAAAGATTATAAGCAGTATCGTGCTTTTGTGGAAAAGATTAAACTTTTTCCTGTTGCTTCAATAGAGAAAGAAAGCGCTGCCGCTAAAGAAAAGATAGACAGCATACATCAGTTTTTAAAAAGAGAAGTGACACAACCTATTGTTTTATACGTGCCGCCTAGTGACAGCACGCATACGCTCTTAGTCACTGCTTGCGAACAATTTTCGAAAACAGATCCTTCTTATGCAGTTTTTTATGTGGATTTCTCATCATTTTATTCTTTACAAGATGAAACCGAAATTAATGCAAAGTATGTGACTATACTAAAAGCCTTTTATCAACAGTATGAACAATACATTAAAGATGTCGATATCAAAGAAATATTTCAAGATGATCAAGCGCTTATCAATCACAAACAACCATTGGTTATATTAGCAAAAGAAATTCTTAAACGATCTGGAAAAAAGATAATATTATTTATTCATGGCATAGACTTAATTGAAATCAATGAAAAGTTAGAGATTTTACGGCGGTTGGCAGCTATAGATATTTGCTTCGAGAAATCAATAGCAATTGCTGCTGCGCGAAAAGTGAGGGCATGGGAAGTCTGGAAG
>CBFGYT010000113.1:0-5366 GCA_965653065.1 uncultured bacterium
GTTGTCATTGCGAGTATTACACTGCAGTTTCGTATTTTGAAAAACAAACAATGTAGGATCTGTTGACATTTTATTTGCCGATTTATGATTAATAAATATTTCAAAAAACATTGACAATTCAACATATTTTAAGTATTATATTTTTATGCTTTAATGTTTTTGTAGGATCACAACATGGAATCACACGCGCAAGATGTCTATTGGATGCAGCATGCATTGCAATTAGCAAAAGAAGGGCGGTACACAGCACGCCCTAATCCGTGTGTCGGTGCAGTATTGGTAAAAGAAGGAAATATTATTGGTCGTGGTTGGCATTCATGCACGGGTGAAGCGCATGCAGAAGTTTATGCATTACAAGAAGCAGGTGATGCTGCGCGCGGTGCTACATGCTATGTCACATTAGAGCCTTGTGCGCATTATGGCCATACGCCGCCGTGTTGCGATGCTTTAATGGCAGCAGGGGTTACCCGTGTAGTTGCTGCGACAGGGGATCCCAATCCTAAAACCAATGGCTTAGGGATAGCGCGATTACAGCAACACGGTATTGCGGTGACAACAGGAATATTAGAAATAGAAGCAAGACAATTAAATCGCGCGTTCTTAAAACGAATTATTCATAATAAACCTTGGGTGACGGTGAAATTAGGCATGACACTCGATGGTCGCATTGCCGATCATAAAGGTCATAGTCAATGGATAACCAATGAAATCGCGCGACAAGAAGTGCAGCAATTGCGCGCCGAACATGCCGCTATTTTAACAACAGCAACGACAGTGATAGAAGATCAAGCGCGGTTAACAGTGCGGTCATTTCCTAAAGACATGCATGATACAGTGGTAAAGAAATTCAAACAACCCTTACGTATTATCTTGGATAATCGTGCGAAATTAACTTTTAAAGAAAGAATTTTTTCTGAAGAAGGCAACATCTTGGTCTATAGCAGTGAACAAAACACCGTTTCTGAATTGTCATCGGTTGAATGTGTTATGATGTCACTAAACAATACGCATTTTAATATAGAACCAATTCTGCAAGACTTGGCTAAAAGAGAAATTAATTCCGTTCTCATTGAAGCGGGCGCCAATTTTTCGGGGCAATTATTAAAAACAAATCTAGTTGATGAATTTATATTTTACCTGGCGCCTAAAGTGTTAGGACAACAGGCAAAATCGGTATTTGAATTAGAACAGGCGATTTTATTAGAAGAAGTGTATCAGCTGCGATTCAAAGAAGTTTGTTTTTGTGGAGATAATATTAAGATAGTGGTAGAGCGGGTACAAGAATAGAATGAATGAAGATGCAAACTTAGGTTGAAATTGCTGTGCGTTGTCATCCCCGCGCACGCGGGGATCCAGGAGAAAGCCGCACAAAGCTTGAATTTAAAACTGGATCCTCGCGTGCGCGAGGATGACAGTACGTGGATACGATAACCCTACTTCAAATTTTGAGAAAGATAAGTATGAAAAAAAGAGATAGATCAAGAACATAACAAGCATATAAGTAACCAGCCAAACCATCCCCTGAACAGTGTATTAATTTATTCAGGAGGATATCATGGTTTATGTTAAAAGACGCGGTAAATCATTACTGCATTTATCGCACCCCAAAGTTAGAACTAAAGTTCGTATTCCTTTATCCAGTGGGGATTGTCATTTCTATAGTTTTGAAGGATTATGCGATCACAAAGAGCATATTGCTTTAGTCTTTAAAGAAGCACATCTACAAGATCTTCCTTTAGTCCGCATTCATTCAGAATGTTTAACAGGTGATGTGTTTAAATCAGAGCGCTGCGATTGTGGCGATCAACTGTGGGAATCCATTCATTACTTTAGTGAAAATAGCGGCATATTATTATATTTACGGCAAGAAGGTCGGGGTATTGGTTTATATAATAAGTTAGATGCGTATTTGTTGCAAGAAAAAGGCTGCGATACTTTTGAAGCTAACAATCAATTAAATTTTCCAGATGATTTACGGAATTATAAAGCTGCAGCGCAGATGTTAACTGCAATGGAAGTAAAATCCATCCGGTTGTTGACAAACAACCCAGATAAAAAGCGGCAGCTAGAAGAATATGGCATTAGCGTAGCGGATGTGATCCATACCCAGTCTTATTTTAAAGATAATAACACACAATATCTTTTGGCAAAAAAATATAAAAGCAATCACAGTATTGCAATCACACAAGGAGTATAACATGATACAGCATTATTCACCGATCAGTGGAATTGCCACTTATAAAGATGAGTATATTGCAACAGCGGGGTATGACAATCAAGTCATCCTATGGGATCCTAAAACAACTAAGGCATTGGCTGTAGGACATCATGATCATTTAGCCAACCAATGTGAATTTAGCCCTTGTGGGCGGTACTTAATCTCTACCAGTAGTGATTATACTGCGCGCTTGTGGTTATTACCTAAAATGCAACTTATTTCAGTACTAGGAGATCATCAAGATGATGTGGAAATGGCCGTGTTTCATCCCGATAAAGAATGGATAGCCACAGCATCGCGTGATAAAATAGTTCGCGTATTTGATTTTCAAGGACACTTATTAAGGAAGTTTGTTGGTCATGAACGCGATGTGATTTCTGTGACTTGGTTCGATGAAGATAGGCTGTTTACGTCTAGCGATGATGGCACTATTCGCAGGTGGAATGTAAACGTTGGCGAACAAGTTGAGGTGCTAGACTTAGGTGGTGTGGAAACCGATACCTTGGTTATTAGTCAAAGAGGAACTATTTTTGCAGGTAATGATGCCGGAGAAATCACACTTATTTCCGCCAATACTATCAATAAGATTTCAGCGCATCAAGCAGGGATTAAGCGGTTGTGTTATAGTAAAGAAAAAAATAAATTAGTTAGCTTAAGCTATGACCGTAGTTTGATTATCTGGGGTATTACCGATAGTGATGAATTAATTCCGTTGATTACAACACAATTTCCAAATTGTGTTTGGGCACGATCGTGCGCTTTTCTCGGAGAAGATAAATTAGTACTGGCGACATTTGGGTGTTGCTATGCTATTTTCAATTATCAACAACAGCAGTGGTATACACAGCAAGTGAAAGAAACACAGGGTATCAATGCGGTTACCCTAAAAGGAGAAAGCATCTATACCATAGGAGATGCAGGAACTCTGCATATCAATCATTTACCGCATATTCAATTATCTGGGTTATGCAATTTTTTACTTCCTTTTGCCAATACACTGTTGACAGGTGGGCAGACAGGAGAAGTTTATAATGCATTAACGGGCGAAGTCATTTGCCAACATTACTCACCGCTAAACTGTGGAACACGTTATCACTGTGATGACAAAGAATATGCTATTATAGGAAGTTATACGGGAGAAGGTATTGTTTTAGGTTTCAATGAAGCGGGCATTATTTATTTTCTCACCACTATTAAATTGCACGACAATGCCATAAAAGGGATTGCGAGTGATGAGCAGCTTATTTTTTCAATCTGTGCAGATTATAATGCAGCTATTCATGATATAAAGACCCTGCAGCTAATACGTCATTTTGACGGCGCACATGATAAAATTGCGAATGCATGTATTAGTCTTGGTAGCAATCAATTTGTCAGTGCTAGTCGCGATTTGAATCTGAGAATCTTTACACCAGATAAAGTAAGCATCTTCCCTACAAAGCATACCCATTCTATCAAAGCACTTGCCGTCTCTGTAAATAAGCAGTTTATTGCCTCAGCCGACTATCATGGTGAAGTATTCGTTTATGATAGAAATATGAATATCGTGGCATACGATAGACCTACCATAGCAGGACTATCTTGTATCATTGCAGGAAAAAATGAAAATGAATTTATTATGGCTTCTTATGATGGGAAATTATATTCATTGTCATTTTGCGCAGAAGTCAAGGAGGCCGTATGAGCAGCACATTTTCTGAAATATTTAAGGTAATACAACAGTACTCGCCAACATTTAAATTGCAAAGACATGAATTGTCTAATCATGCACCCATGACGGCATGGGCACTAAAGCAGTTAGGTGCGCATGATGAGGACATTCAAGCTTACTTTACAAGTCATAAAGGAAAATTATCCAAGAGTATATTCATAAATGAAGGAAATTTCACTTTGTATTTAGGTAAGAAAGAGTACTTTTATGCCTATTATAAATTTTTTAAAGAAGCTCTCTTGCAGCAGGGCGTAAAAAACTGTATCACCAAATTTTTGTGTCAATTGATGCGTGGTGTTATGACGGCCTCATTTCATCCCTGGATCCGCTTAAGTTATGGGGTTAGTCTGTTGCAAAGCTATCCTAAATTAGCAGAAAAAGAAATTGTGATTAGTTTGGCTTATTGGTCAGCCTATTATATCCCTTTTGTTGCAGAGAATTCAGCCGAATTTTCCTCATGGAAACAAGCGGTAGAGTTTGTTTGTCACCACATAAAGCCTAATATTAAAATAGAGCAAGCAGTCATGCTTTATGAAAAACTAAATCTGTTAAGTGAAGATGAATTATTTAGAACACAAATTCCTATTGTTGAGGTAACCGATGTGAGCGAAATGACATTGAAATTAGAGCAGTTTACGCGATCACTCTATCTGCAAGAAAGCCACTTGTCTAGTCTACATGGTATTACGGCTGTATATGCCTTGCGGATATTACTGCCATATATACAGCATGATCGTAACGCGATACAATCATTTTGTCAGGCGATACTAGCTCTTTATTGCTGCTGTCGTACGCCTAGTATAGATTTAAATTCTATTGTTAAAGAAGAGTCAGTAAGTAGTATGGACTGGCATGCGCTCAAAGAGTATGCAATAAATAGTTATGATGATCATGTGATTAAATTGGTTTATGTTTGTTGGCAGTATCAACAAGAGTTTGCACGGGAAGAGTACTTTTATGTTGCTGAGAGAGTAGTGAATGAGCATAAAAGGCAGAATTTTTGTGAGGGTAAGCGTGATACGTCTATTGTAAAGAGTAATCTGGGATATTGGCGAGCAGGTAAAGATAATGAGATTCATAAAGGTCAAGTAAAACATAGTAGATCTTTGTCGTGTTAAATCTCCCATTTCCAAGTAAAACGGGCATATAGGTGAATCTAAAGTTGAACCGTGAGATAAGCGAGATCTACCCCCCTCTCCCGCGCAAGGAGTTTTGTTATTAAATGATATCATCTCGCGGGAGAGGGTTGGGGAGAGGGCATGGGAACATCACGTCAGCCCTCTCCCCAACCCTCTCCCGCAAAAAGCGTCGTGATACCAGCAACGCGCCTAGCGCGGGAGAGGGGGTAGATCGAAGTGAAATTAAGGATCTGTGCTTAATCCAAGATTAAATGATGTTCAGCACACAACAAGCTAAAATTTCGACTTTAGATTCACA
>CBFGYT010000114.1:0-5354 GCA_965653065.1 uncultured bacterium
GCGTTATGGATTTATTTTTAACGTTAAATGAAGTAGATAAAGCGACTATTGTGATTATTACGCACGATAATCGCATCGCTGCGCAATGTTCGCGTATTGAGCGCATGCACGATGGTAATATCACAACAGAAAAGCGTGAGCAAAAATCATGATGTTAAAAGCACTGTTACAAAATGCCACAGCCAATCTTTTCTCAGCAAAAGTACGTTCGTTTTTAGCCGTGTTGGGCATATTGGTTGGAACAAGCAGTGTGGTTGCATTAATATTTTGCGGACAATTGGCAGCACAGCAAGCGTTAAAGCAATTTGCCAACTTAGGAACCGATTTACTCGCGGTGCAAATCATGCCACAACAAAATGATCAACCCTCTATACAGAAAAATGAAAGTCTATTAAAAAAACTATATAGCCTTAAAACAGTGCGTAATGTGTATTCTGTGGCACCCTATACAGCGAGTTATGCAGAGTTTAAGTATGGGCAACAAAAAATGTCGACCTCTATTATCGGCGTACCACAAAGTTTACAAGCGATTTTAAAGATCCGTATGCAAAAAGGGCGATTTATTTCTTTTCTAGATAAAAGAAATTTTTATGCAGTGATTGGCAGCAATATTGCACAGACATTAAAAGATCAAGGACTCTATCAACCTATAGGCAAACAGTTATATTTACAAAATAACATTGTGTTGACGATCGTTGGCGTAGCAGCTCCTTGGACTGCGAATTCTTTTTTCGGACAAGAAGTGAATGACTCCATTCTAATTCCGATAGATGCTTCCTTATTGTTTTCTAAGTATACGCAAATTTCAGATGTTATTATGCAAGTGAACTCAGAAGCAGATGTGGATGTCTTGCAGAAAAGTATAGAAGGAAAGCTACAGCAATTACTGCCAGACACACAAATCTTCATACGCAGTGCAAAACAGTTAATAGAAGGGATGCAACAGCAGCAAGCCACATTGACGTTATTATTAGGATTAATTGGTGGTATTTCTCTGTTTGTGGGCGGCATAGGGGTGATGAATATTATGTTGGTGTCTATTTCTGAGCGTAAACGTGAAATTGGTATACGTAAAGCTATAGGAGCGAGAGGCATAGATATTCAATTATTATTTCTATCTGAATCGGTGATGTTGTCGTTGCTCGGTGGGATCTTGGGAGTCCTTTTAGGCGTGCTAGGCACTTATCTGGTGTGTTTAAAATCAGGTTGGGAGTTTGCTTTCTTTATGACACCCATCGTCATAGGTTTTAGTGCTTCTGTTTCCATTGGTATTTTCTTTGGCTTTTACCCAGCCTACAAGGCATCACAGTTAGATCCAATTACGTGTTTGCGATCGGATTGATAGGCGTTTATCGCTGTGATTTTTATCCAGAATATAAAGTATTTAAGTAAGCTCCGCTCGCAAACATGCGATCGGAGCTTAATGAATCATTATGAACAAGAAACAGTGGATGTCCCTGAAGGTATAGAGCATTTTGACATGTTAATTGTTGTAGAAAAAGGGAAGGGTGTCGTTTTATTCTTGATTGGAATATAACATGCCATACTATAGCTACCAGGCGCACCACCAAGAGAAATTTTTGTTCCAGTCGTATTTAAGGTTCCAGTAAAAGCAGAGCTAGAACCAGTATAACCAACTTTCCAAGTTTTGCCTTGACTTCTACCACAGCTTGATTGATATGGTTTAGTATTATTAGAATCCAACGTTAATGTTCCAGATAGTACAAAACAGCCGTCGGTTACCACTTTATTACAGGAATATGTTGTTGCTGCAAAAGTGGTTTGTGTAAAAGAAAAGAGGAATGCAACCAAAATACTAGCGAATAAAATAGTTCCAGAATGATGTGTAGAAATTGTTTTCATGATGAAATCCCCTAACTTAAATAATATATAATTATTATAGTTTTTTTTACACAACCGGTCGTTATGTTGGCTTAATAAAATCTTAAATAATGATAAATTATATGTAAAGCCTCTAGCTTCCCTCATTTTTCGTTTCGACAAATCAAATGTCAACAGACCCTAGGGATTTCGTCCGTTCCTTTATATCATCAATACTTTAACGATAAGAATCAAATAGATAATGATTGATTCCTATTTTAAAACGGTGATGCTTTACAAGAAAAGCCTGTTGTTGTGCCCATGCAATATGAGAAACGAGAAGGTGCATTCGCTTTAAAAAGAATGGCCGTTGTTTTATTTAAAGGTTTAATCGCGCATTGGAGCTGATTGCCACTAAACCCGCTTGTAATTTTGCTTTTGTCTAATGTATAAGACTGAGCTGGTGCAAGGCCATTGTAGCTAAGGGACCAATTCGTGTCGCCATAATATTTAGAAGTTGTGGTGGATGTAGATGCGGGTAATATATAGCTGGTAGACGCAAATTGTTCTACGACCTTACTACAAGAAATTGAAACGGTCGTGTCTGCAGTTAACGCCATGGCCAAAGTGGGGAGTAGCGCCCCCATACCTAAAATAGAGAATGCTTTTATAAAGAATAGTTTAGATTTAACAACCATTATAAACCTCTAGCAAAAAAACTAGTTAATAAAAAATACACCTTTCTCAAGTATAGTTTCTTTTAAAGAATTTACACACCAAAAGTCATGGAATAGTCTCTATGGGTTGATAATTGAGTTGTGTTAGCACCTGTTTATCGAGAAGTAAACTATAAAAATCAATGAAATAGTTAAACGGGTATGGTCTTTTGGCAAAATGAATAAATATTAAAATATTTAAGATAAAGTCATATTTAAGTGGGTAAATGGAATTTCTCTGGTGATATTCTATACTTTGGATGTTAAATTCAACTTTGGGGTAATATCATGAAGAAATATATGCTTGGTTCCATCTCGGTGTTAATGTCATTTTGTTTTCTTGGTTTTTTTACATCAAGCGCTGTGGCAGTAACGAGTCCCGTGACAGTAAAATGTTTAAGCTTGGGAAAAAATAGTCTTTTTATTAAGCATGTCAATTCTACAACTAAAACAACGTATTATACTACGGATACAACGAAAACGAGTTTTACGGATTCTGCTGGCATTAACTGGAAAGTCAATACGCCTATCCCGATCGGTAGAGTCTCAACAACGGATGGCAATACAACGTTCTCGTGGACTACATCGGCAGTTAAATGTAAGTATTTAGTAGGAACTTCCTCAAGCCTTATTATTGAATCAACCAATATTGCAGTAAAATCCTGTTCAGTAATGGGTGCTGATGGGACCTGTAATTTATAATAATAAACTACAACGTATTATCTCCGTCACTTTCATATTTTGAAGTGACGGGGAGGGCATTATTACTTATGCTGAATAGCATGGACATTCGTTTAATCTCGCATCTTCAAGTGCGTTTGGTATATAATGAAATAATGAATAAATAAATGGATTTTATGATATGACTATCTCTTCTCAATGGTATGACGAAGCCTTCAACACGCTACAGCAACAGACTTTTAAAAAGTGCGACCCTTATGTGTTAAAACTTATTTTAAAATGCAGTAAAATCATACATTTGAATGCCGGTGAAGTGTTATTCCGCAAAAATGATCTATCCGATTATGCGTATGTGATCCTACGCGGGCGGATCAGCACTCAACTCTTACAAGAAGATGGTAGTGAAAATATTCCCATGGTATTCTTTTCTAAAGGAGCGCTATTAGGAGAAATCAGTATCATCAGCGATACGGCACGCAGTATGCATGCGGTGGCTCAGCGCGATACCATCTTGATTTGTATTAATGGTAAATTATTCAAAAAGATTTACGATAAGTATATTCTATCCAATCTAGAACAAATGAAATTATTTTATTCTGAATTATTAGACAGAAATAGAAGGCTGTTAAGTAGCACGCAAAAGTTAGTTTCGCATGCAATTACCGTGTTATTTTCATTTGATGCTGATGATGAGTTAAGTGCCATAACGAAGTTTGTTGATTCCATGAATCAAACAGAAAAAAATTTATTTATAGTGAGCAAGGAGCAATTTCAAGGGCAAAATATCTATGAGGTTCTATTAACCTATGAAAGAAAGCATAAACATATTTTGGTTGTGCTTCCGTTCTCTGAGAAGGAGTCCTTAGATAGTATTTTAGATATTGCCGATAGAGTCATTGTGGTAGCCAAAGGAACGGCCGCACCCTTTGAGCAACCGTTTGTAAGAGAATTATTTTCTAGAAAAAATAGCCATACGTTTAATATTAAAAATATATTATTAGTTCATGACGATTCTTCTGCTATGAATCACGCTACGGAATGGGTGGCGTTGCGACAAACTTTGCATATTACCAATTATTTTAAAGATGATTCGACTGCTTTACCTAGGTTGTATCGTGATATTTGTGGAACGTCAATTGGCGTAGTGTTGAGCGGCGCCGGCTATCGTGGCATAGGCTATATTGGTGCATTAAAAGCGTTACACGATTATCAGATCCCGATTGATATCATCGGGGGCACTAGTCTTAGCGCGATCATTGGCGCTGCTTTTATTGCCAGCAAAACGCCGAATGAGTTTTTTAATAAAATGGTGCCTATGATAAATAAATACATGCGCATTGCGCTATCTTGGAAAGAAATTAGTTTATCAGGAGGTGCTATTTTAACAGGCAAAGGCATAGAAACTATTTTAAAACAGTTTGATTCACTTCTGATAGAAACGCTCAGAATTCCATTTTTTTGTGTTTCCTGCGACTTGTCGGCTAAAAAAGAAGTACATCATTTCCACGGGCAATTATACAATATGCTAGAAGCAAGTTGTGCGCTGCCGGGATTATTTCCACCGGTGTTGTTAAACGAACATATTTTTGTGGATGGTTCGGTGATGAATAATACGCCGGTGGATGTGATGCGCTCTGTCGTCACTCAAGAAGGAACCATTATTACTTTGGATTTTGGTAATATTGAATCGTTAGAAAAAGAAAGCGCTGCTACAGCATTTACAAAAAACATGATTGACAAAGCGCGTAAGATAAAACCAGACTTACGCAAAATTTTATTGACCTCTTTAATCATGCATTCACAGGCGAAAGACGATATGAATATCGGCTTATCAGATATTTATATCAGACCCGATTTAAGGCAATATTCATTTCTACCCGATCGAACTTCTACGTTAGAGAAGTTGGTTAGTATTGGATATAAAGCAACGGTTGAAGCGATTAAGAGTCATCCCAGTTTACAAAGATATATCGCATTACGGGATCCAAGTCTAGATTCTATCAATGAAATCGCATGATGATTATCTTCACTGTGAGAAGACACTTCTTACTTATGTTTTAGAGTTGCGTAGCGTATAACGCAGCATTTCTCCATTCCTTCACCACCATTCCTTTGTTCGGTAACACCCCATAATCG
>CBFGYT010000115.1:0-5289 GCA_965653065.1 uncultured bacterium
ATCGCAACAATCGTTAGATCCGGGGATTGTGACTTATGGCTTACAAATGTATATTTTACCTAAGATCGAAGACGATAAAGTATTTTTACAAATTAGCAGTACTTTGTCTGATTTATTGAGTATCAATACGGTCAGTCAAAATGGAGCAACAGGTGACCCAGCTGCCAGTGCTTCCGCCATTCAAGTCCCCATCTTATCGGAGAAGAACTTTAATCAACGCAGTGTGTTAAAGAATGGACAAACACTGGTGTTAGCCGGGTTTAAGAGCTTACACAACAATAATCAAAAAGATACTGTCGCTGGGTTGACTCCTTTGGGTGGATTAGCTGCACAATCTGTCACGGAAGAATTAGTTGTATTGATTACCCCGACCATTTTAACGGGAGATAACTTTTAAATGGCGCAGTTAAGTCGTTATGATGGCGTACAATTTGTTCTGTTAACGTATCGCGAGTTATTAACCGCCGCGACTCCTGCGCTATTAAAGCGAGAAATTCAATTACTGTCCAATGACAATGGTCGCTATGTAAAATGCTTTCAGCGTGAAGAAGGTGTAGAAGCCATTTTTTCACAAGACGAAGGCTATTTATTAGCAGAATCTATTTGGGATTATTTTGATGAGCCGGATAATTTAATTTATTGCGAAGAGTTGCCTAAAGGCAGTAGTGTTGCGCTGATTGTGATCCGCGATGGTAATGTGTTTCTTGATACAGAAGTGACTCTTGAAAACTTGCAAATGGAATTAGAAAGTTTAGCTTTAGGAGGTACCGCATATCAAATTAAGTTGTTTGGTCATTTGCCTATAGGGGATGAGCGCGGGCAATTTCAATTTCCACATCAAAATGTAGCGACTATTACTTGGTTAGAAGCTTCTGTTTATATGCAATTAACGCCTAAAGCAGAATATGCATTAGGGAGTGTTGCTGAAGCATTTGCCAGCTTAGGATATACTAAAGCGGTGATGAAAAAAGTAGGTATTGCCATAGCAGTGCTTGCTGTGATTGCCGTGGTTGTTTGGTGGGCACTAAAACCAGCTGCAGCACCACCGCCGCCGGTTGTGGTTGAAGGGCCGCCACCTCCACCACCCGATCCGTATGCTGCTTTTAAGCAAGCGTTATCAACGCCTGCGCCAGATGCGGTTATCGCCGATTTAATTAACACTATCAGCGATGCATATACTATTCCAGGATGGACGCCGCAGTCATTGACGTTGAGTGATAATAACATGGCAACTGTGACGTTACAGCAAGAAGGGGGGAATGCGGGAATATTATTAGCGTGGAAGCGCAATCACCCGGATGTGCAATTGAGTATTAATACCGGGCAAGCGGTGATAACGTATCCTATGCAAATAGAAGCGAGAAGTACTCCCGAAGTCATTTATAAATTACCCGATTTATTAGCAAATTTTTATGATGAATTGAATGCCAAGTTCCCTGGCAGTACCGTTTCTGTAGGCGCGGTGCAAAGTGAAGATCATTATAAACAGAGTACCTTTAATATTAGTTTTAATGCACAATCTCCTGATAGTTTATTGGTGTTAGTGGATATATTGAAAGGATTACCTTTAGTGTTAAATACTGCAACCATGACGATTAATGATGGATTAATCTCAGGGCAAGTAACAGTAGAATTGATAGGAGCATAAGTTATGGCATGGGCAGACATGGAGCCTAAGCAAAAAGGCATGCTGATCGCAACGATTGTGATATTTGGTGTCATATGCTATATGGTTTATAAAATGTTTTTTGCGGGCAGTGGTGCGGTTATTACGCATCCTAAAGAGGTGAAACAAGCTACTGCAGAGAACTCAGTACCACAAACACAAAATAATGCGACGCCGGGTTCTGAATTGGCGATCAATAGTAATATGAATGGCAATGAAACCACGCCAGGAACCATTAGCAATACCGCAAATAGTAATATGCCTACGACACCACAAGTAGTAGAAATTCCTAAACGAGAATTGACTGCGGAAGAGTTGGCTTTGTTAGACGAGCGTCGTCAAGTGCAGCAACAATATTTACAGTTGGTCAATCAATATCAATTGACAGAAATGCAAAATAAAGTAGCGACGTCACAAGCGAGCTTAATTAAAACGCAAATTGATTCAGCTAAATCAGAGCAACAAGCAGCAAAGCTGGGAATTGTTTTACCGGGACAAGAGGAAGAGGGCGATCAATCTTTGCGTGGAGTTACCGTTGTTTACGTAGGACAGAAAGATCATCAATGGAGTGCCGTGCTAAATCTGCGTGGTAAATATATTACAGTGAAATTAGGTTCGCGCTTACCTGATAATTCACTGATCAGCCAAATTAATGATAATGGTATTGTGCTGTATAAAGATGGAGAACGTCGTACGCTAACGGTTCCTATGGTAGTGGACCAAGACGACACCAGTGAAGATACTACTACTACTACGACTATGAGTGATACCAGCACAAAAGAGACCAGCAGTGATAGTAGCGATCAAAGCAATAGTGATCAGAGTAATGATACTAGCAATCAAAGCAGTAATAGCAGTGATAATAATTCATGAATAAAACGCTCATTTTAATGCGCCACGGCCAAGCAGGAGTGGCTGCGAATGATTTCGATCGCCCTTTAACGGAAGAAGGTAAAAATAAGTGTAAGCAGCAAGCGCAAGCGTTACAACACCATAAAGTGCGCTGTAATGTCATTATGACCAGCCCCGCGCAACGTGCTTGGTCTAGTGCTGCCGTCGTTGCCGATGTGATGCATTACCCTGAAAATAAAATTGTGACAGAAAATAAATTATATAATGCTTCTGCCGATGCTATTTTAAATGTGATCATGGCGTTCGATGATCTTTGGCATACGGTTTTAGTGGTAGGTCACAATCCGGGCATGAGTATCTTGACACAGTCATTATGCCCAGAAATAACAAGCGATCTAGACGCCGCCGATTACACTATGATATCTTTCCCTTTATTACATTGGGTTGATGTTATTAATGTTAAAGGAAAGGTAATTACTTATGCTTGATCGCATGCCAATTGTCGATGAAAATTTTCAAAATAGAATTAAAGCCCATGATTTTCCCGTTGCCTTATCCCATACGACGTTAGCCGAGGCGGAGTTATCAGCAGCGCAATTATTATCGATATTTGATTCTATGATGATAAGCCGGCAATTAGATTTCATGGCGCGTGAAATGAAAGAAAAGCAACAAGGATTTTATACTATAGGCAGCAGTGGCCATGAAGGCAATGCCGCTGTCGCTGCCGCTTTTCGTCATACCGATCCGGCATTTTTACATTATCGTAGCGGTGCTTTTATGATAGAGCGTGCTAAAAAATTGCCAGAAGTGGATGCTATGTATGATACATTATTATCATTAGCTGCTTCTAAAGAAGATCCGATTGCCGGCGGGCGCCATAAAGTATGGGGCAGTTTACCGCTGTGTGTGCCGCCGCAAACGAGTACTATTGCGTCGCATTTACCTAAAGCGGTTGGTACGGCATTTTCGTTAACGCGCGCTAAAGAATTAAAATTAAAAAGTACGTTTTTATATGACAGTGTGGTGCTCTGCAGTTTTGGTGACGCATCTTTTAATCATTCTACCTCTCAAGGGGCTATTAATACGGCGGCATGGATCTCGCATACGCATTATCCACTCCCGTTAGTCTTTATTTGCGAAGACAATGGCATTGGCATTTCCGTGCCTACGCCTAAACGTTGGATAGTCAACAGCATGAGTCATTGTGCCGATATAGAATATATCGTTGCCGATGGTTTAAATCCCATCGATGTGTATGCTAAAAGTGTATTGGCAGAAACAGTAGCGCGGCAGCAAAAAAAGCCGGTATTTTTACATTTAAAAATGGTGCGTTTATTAGGACATGCGGGCTCTGACATTGAATCGCAATATCAAAGTGAAACTGAAATCGCCGCACGCGAGAGCAATGATCCATTATTACATGCCGCGCGTGAAATTATCTCTTTGGGATTAATGACGGCCGAAGACATATTACAACGCTATCAGCATTGGGGCCAACTGGTGCATGATAAAGCAGAAAAAGCAGTGTTGCGGCCTAAATTAACGACCAAAGAAGACATTATGGCTTCTCTCATTCCGCCGCAACGTAAGCATGCAGGGTTAGTGGCCGTCAATGAAGAAAAACGCAAACAAGTTTTTGCTGATTTGTATTCACAATTGGCCATGAAGCGAAATTTATCGCAATGTATTAACTTTGCCTTATTAGATGCGATGTTGAGTGAAGACAGTATTGTCGTATTTGGTGAAGATGTGGCGAAAAAAGGTGGTGTTTATCGCGTAACGCCTGGATTGTTAGAACGATTTGGTCAACGTCGCGTATTTGATACTTTATTAGATGAACAAACGATTTTAGGCTTAGCCATCGGCTTTGCGCAAAATGGATTTTTACCTATCCCAGAAATTCAATTCTTAGCGTATTTACACAATGCGATTGATCAACTGCGCGGCGAAGCGTCTACTTTATCGTTTTTCTCGAATGGCCAATATACCAATCCTATGGTTATTCGTATTGCAGGATTGGCGTATCAAAAAGGATTTGGCGGCCATTTTCACAACGATAATTCATTTGCCGCCATTCGCGATATTCCGGGGGTGATGATAGCTTGTCCTTCCAATGGCGCAGATGCAGCAAAAATGCTACGTACGTGTATTGAAAAAGCGTTAATAGAACAACGCGTCGTCGTATTCTTAGAGCCAATTGCTTTATATATGACAAAAGATTTATATGCGCCGGGGGATAATTTATGGTTATGTGATTATCCCGCGCCGGAAGAAAAAATTCCTTTCGGTGAAGTGGGCGTGCGTGGCGCTAAAGACGCTCCCATAGTCATATTAAGTTATGCCAATGGATTCTATTTATCATTGCAAGCAGCAAAGCAATTAGAAGAACAGCACGGCGTTAAAGTGAAAGTAGTGGATATACGTTGGTTATCGCCTTTACCTAAAGAAGCCATATTAAAAGAAGTATTGCAGGCAAAATCTATCTTAATTGTCGATGAAAGTCGTAGAACCGGTAGTGTCAGCGAAGCGATTATGACGTTGCTCTGTGAAAATATGAAAACCATGCCGACTGTACGACGTATTACTGGCGAAGATTGCTTTATTCCCTTGGGTAAAGCCTGGGAAGCGGTATTGCCCAGTAGTCAGGATATTTTGAATGTCTTGCAAGAGATGGTGAAGTTTAAAAAAGATTTTGCTTAATTCGAAATTTAACGTTAGAACATGAAAGTCGTGATTGCGAGCTTGCGAAGCAATCCAGGAGATAAGTC
>CBFGYT010000116.1:0-5283 GCA_965653065.1 uncultured bacterium
AATGGATAATAATAATGCCGCCATGGTGGGGCCTACCATTAATCCTACCGCTTGCCGAAACACCCAGCTTTAAAAAAATGAAAGAACTGCCATTAGAAAGCAGCCATATCGTACATGATTTGGCGGAGCCAGGTGAGGCCCCAGCAGTATCTATTCCCGTGAATCGATTATTAGATTGGAAATGGTTACGTTATTTAATTGCCACTTCTTTGTGTTGGTTTATTCTTGATGTCGCTTTTTATGGTAACAGTGTTTCTGCGTTGATGATTTTAAAATATATTGATCCCAGTGCTTCGATTGTGAAACATTCATTGCTATCAGCGCTTATTTTCTTGTGTTTCGCTTTTCCGGGTTATTTAATGGCAGCGAAATTTGTCGATACGATGGGGCGAAAACTATTGCAATTAACTGGCTTTATCATGATGGCGGCTTGTTTTATTGCTATTGCCGTCTTTAATTTTGCGGCTAATAATTTTACTTTCTTTATCGCTTTATTTGGCTTAAGCTTTTTCTTTGTGAATTTTGGTCCCAATACCACAACCTTTTTAATTCCATCAGAGATTTTCCCTACTTCTATTCGTGCAGTATCGCACGGTATTTCTGCAGCAGTCGGCAAACTAGGCGCTTTTGTCGGTGTGTTTTTTATGCCGTTACTGTTACACTTTTTTGGTTTAAACGATACACTTATCTTCTTAGGCATCATTTGTATTATGGGTGCCGCTCTTACTTTTATTTTACCTGAAATGAAACAACAGCAATTACAATGACAGTCAAAGAAAAGAATACAACACAATTTGATACCAATAAAACCAATAAACGCTTGGATGATTTAAAAGTTCCACCGCATTCCATTGAAGCGGAACAATCGGTGTTGGGTGGTTTATTATTAGATAATGCCGCTTGGGAAGGCGTATCAGAGATTCTCACCGAAAGTGACTTTTATCGTCGTGAGCATAAAACCATATTTCAAACGGCAGCCAATTTATTAGCACAAGGTAGACCATTAGATGTGTTAACGTTAGCAGAAGCGTTAAAACACAGTGATGAATTAGATGCGATAGGCGGAGATATTTATTTATTTGAACTCTCTAAAAATACGCCCAGCATCGCTAATATTGTTGCTTATGCCGAAATTGTGCGCGAACGCTCTGTGTTACGACAAATGATTGCCGCCGCATCCGATATTGCCAATATGGCATATCAGCCCGCAGGGCGTTTAGTCACAGAATTATTAGATCATGCCGAGCAAAAAGTATTTCAAATTGCCGAACAAACCAGTCGTGGCCAAGGCCCACAAGCAATACGTCCTTTAGCGACTCAAGTATTAAAGAAGATCGATGAGTTATATCGTAATCCTTCAGCTATCACCGGAACACGCAGCGGCTTTTTAGATTTAGACAGCTTAACGTCTGGATTGCAACCCGCCGACTTAATCATTATTGCGGGTCGCCCTAGTATGGGTAAAACCATGTTGGGAATTAATATTGCAGAGCATGTGGCGTTAGATACAAGAAAACCCGTACTTATTTTCAGTATGGAAATGCCGTCCGATGCCATTGTGATGCGTATGATTTCTTCTTTAGGTCGTATTGATCAACAAGCGATACGCAGTGGGCAATTAACCAAAGAAGACTGGCCACGAGTGGGCTCTACCATTAATTTAGTGGCCGATGCACCCATCTTTATTGACGATACGCCGGCACTCACCCCTGGAGAATTACGTTCTCGTGCCAGACGTGTTGCGCGTGAACAGAAAGGATTACAGTTAATTGTTGTCGATTATTTACAATTAATGCGCGCGGGTGACGATCCAGAAAATCGTACCGCTGAAATTTCTGAAATCTCACGATCATTAAAAGCATTGGCAAAAGAATTAAATGTGCCTGTGATTGCATTATCGCAATTAAATCGTAGCTTAGAACAACGTGCCGATAAACGGCCGATGATGTCAGATTTACGAGAATCGGGTGCTATTGAACAAGATGCAGATCTTATTATCTTTATTTATCGTGATGAAGTCTATCATCCCAATAGTGACGCGAAAAATGTCGCTGAAATTATTGTCGCAAAACATCGTAATGGTCCCATTGGTAAAGTACGGTTAAATTTCTGCGGTCCTTATGTGCGTTTTGATAATTTAGCACAGCGCTATGCTGCGGAGTCTATAGAATGAGATCGGATGTGGTTGCTACGTTAGATGTAGCAGCGCTGCATCACAATTTATCTATCGTACGCGAACAAGCCCCTCAAAGTCATATCATGGCCGTCGTGAAAGCCGATGCCTATGGCCATGGCTTACAATATTTATGGCCGTATATTGCCAAACAAGTTGATGGTATGGCCGTAGCGCGCGTCAGTGAAGCCATTGAATTGCGCCAATGGGGGTATTGCGGTACGATTTTAGTATTGAGCGGCTTTGATGATAAAGATGATTTAAGTGCCATTGATGAATATAAATTACAAACTGTGATCCATAGACTAGATCAAATCGAGTTGCTGCAAAAAACAAGCGTATTAAATCCTCTTACAGTTTGGTTAAAGCTTGAAACAGGCATGCATCGTTTGGGTATTGCTGCAACAGAAGTAGTAAGCGCGTATCAGCATTTACAAGCGCACAGTAAAATACAAAAGATTATTTTAATGACGCATTTTGCCAGCTCTGAATGGCGTGATAGTGAGGTGACGATAAAGCAAATACAGTTATTTAAAGAGCTTACGGATTCTTATCCAGTAGAGAAAAGCTTGAGTAATTCGGCGGGTATTTTAGCGTGGCCTAAAGCACAACAACATTGGATCCGTCCGGGCTTGATGATGTATGGAGGATCTCCTTTTTCACCTCGAGAAGACAAACCCATATTAAAACCAGTGATGCGTTTAACGGCACCGATCAAGGCAATGCATACCATTCATAGAGGCGATGCTGTAGGCTATAATGGTACGTTTGTTGCTAAAGAGACTATGCACATTGCTGTGGTGGGCGCTGGCTATGGCGATGGCTATCCACGATCTTTGCCAACGGGCTCGCCAGTATGGTTAAATGGTAAAATAGCGCCTGTCATAGGCCGTGTTTCCATGGACAGTGTGATGATTGATGTAAGCACACAGCCTGATAGAGCGATTGGCGATGAAGTGGTGCTATGGGGGCCAGAATTACCCATAGAAATAGTGGCGGACTATGCCAAACGCGATCCACGCGAAGTATTATGTGGGGTTAGTGTGCATAGAATAGAACGAAAAATTGTAGGAGAAGACAAATGAGTCAAACCATTGATGATTTAACCATTGAATATGTAGAAGATGGTGTAACGACGATTAAACAATTAGACAAAATTGTTTTAACGAAAGGAGCATGGTCTACTATTGTCTATAAATACCAAGATTGGGAAAAACCAAAACAAGCCTATAGCCCAACGCGTTATTCTATTCGTCGTTACCAAAAACGCAACAATGAATATAAATTGCGATCCAAGTTTAATATTTCTAGTGTCGATCAAGCGCAGAAATTAATTGAAATTTTAAATCAGTGGATTGCGGAGGATAGTCCGGCGCAGTAGTAAAGATATATGTGAATCTAAAGTCGAAAAGTTAATTTGTTGTGTGCTGAATATCTTTTAATCTTGGATTAAGCACAGATCTTTAATTTCACCTCGATCTACCCCCTCTCCCGCAAGATGGTATCATTATAATAGCAAAATTCCGTGCGCGGGAGAGGGGGTAGATCTTGCTTATCTCGCGTTTCACAGTAATCCTAACCTCACGTTTTCAACAAGAATCAGGAATATACTAATGCATTCAATACAACAACAATCAGAAGAGCGAAGAGTTTATAAAGCAGTAGCATTGATCTCCGGTGGCTTAGATTCCATGCTAGCCGTTAGAGTCATGCAAGAGCAAGGCATCTATGTAGAAGGTATTAATTTCTTCACCGGATTTTGTGTCGAAGGCCATACGCATGCCATCCGCTCACGTCATAAAGAAAAGCCTAAACGTAATAATGCACTATGGGTAGCAGAAACCTTAGGCATTAAATTACATATTATCGATATTGTCGAAGAATACAAAAAAATTGTATTAAAACCCAAATATGGCTATGGCAGCAATTTAAATCCCTGCTTAGATTGTAAAATTTTTATGGTTGGAAAAGCGTATGAATGGATGCAACAACACGAGTTTGATTTTATTATCACAGGAGAGGTGATAGGGCAACGTCCTAAATCGCAAGTGAAGAAGAAATTACCTATTGTTGCCGAAGAATCCGGTGCATACGATAGATTATTACGTCCTTTGTGCGCGCAATTATTACCCGAAACTTTGCCTGAGCGTATGGGATGGGTGGATAGAAACCAATTAAAAGATTTTCATGGTCGAAGTCGCGCGCCACAAATTGCTCTAGCCGATCAATATGGCATAGAAGAGTTTGCGCAACCGGCTGGCGGTTGTTGTTTTTTAACAGATGAACATTATGCTAAAAAGCTACGTGACTTGTGGCATTCGCAAGGCACGCGAGATTATGATTTAGAAGATATTATTTTATTAAAAGTCGGGCGACATGTGAGACCCGCGCCGCACTATAAATTAATCATTGGTCGCGATGCCGGCGAAAATCAATTTTTACGCGGTTATCGCAAGCAATTTATTCATTTAACCATAGAAAGTCATGAAGGGTCGTTGGTGTTAATTGATGGCAAACCTTGTGAAGAAGAATTACAATTTGCTTGCCGTATTGCAGCGCGTTATAGTCAAGGTCGTTCGGAAGAAGTGGTGTCTGTTAAAATCTGTGATTTAATGGGAAATGAACGGGTATTATCCGTTAAACCTTTATTGCCTGAAGCCGTGGAGGCAGCATGGTTGATATAATATTTGATGCAGATAAAAATTGTTATCGTGTGAATGCCGAAAATTTAATTTGCCCTTTACCGGTGATCCGTGTGCAACAAGCCTTAGCACAATTAGAAAAAGGCAGTTTGTTAGAAGTTACTTTTACTGATCCCGGCGCATTACATGATATTCCCGCTTGGTGTCGTATTCATGGTTATACGATTTTAGCAACAGAAGAGTTGGATGAGCGGTGGTGTGTGCGGATCCAAGGGTGATTTGAAGAGTATATAACTTACGATTCAAGATGCGAAGTGTAATAGATGTATATTGCTCGCCATTTTAAGAAAATGTCCGTATCCATCATTATGTATATGTGAATCTAAAGTCGAAACGTGAGATAAGCGAAGATCTACCCCCTCTCCCGCGCTAGGAGTTTTGCTATTATAATGATACCATCTTGCGGGA
>CBFGYT010000117.1:0-5225 GCA_965653065.1 uncultured bacterium
CTGGAAAAATAATGAGCTGCGCTTTTTCTGCGCAAGCTTGAGTTGCATGTTGCACTATTGATATTCTCTTTGGCACTCCATGGATAAACCAAGGACAATTGCAAAATATTGCCTTGTATTTAAGTGAAGGCAAAGTATTAGCGCATTACGCTAAACAACACTTACCTAACTATGGTGTTTTTGATGAAAAACGGTATTTTATTCCTGGCACAACACCAAGCTTAGTCCATCGCCACGGTCTTAAGATAGGATTAGTGATTTGTGAAGATTTATGGCAAGCCGGTCCCGCTGAAGCCGCGTATGCTGCGGGTGCTGACTGTATAATTAGCATCAATGCATCTCCCTACGATTACCAAAAACCCACACAACGTTTAGCTATTTTGCGACAACGGCAACAAACAGCACCGCTGCCTATTATTTATGTGCAAAGTGTGGGCGCGCAAGATGAATGTGTTTTTGATGGCGGCTCCTTGGCATTAAATAACGATGGCTCGCTTGTATTTCAAGCGCCTTATTTTAAGGAAGGCTTATTTTATCTAAACTACACTCATCAAGCTTTCACAGCAGAACAAACTTACCCCACACCTCATGAAGAGCAATTAATCTATGATGCATTGTGTTATGGCTTATGGGATTATACGAAAAAAAATAATTTTCACGGTGGACTCATTGGTCTTTCTGGCGGAATTGATTCAGCACTCACGTTAGCCATTGCCTGCGATGCGTTAGGCGCAGAGCAGATAGAGGCAGTACTATTGCCTTCACGTCATACCAGCGAAGAAAGTATTGCGTTAGCCTTAGATCAGATCCAGTTATTAGGGGTAAAACATCATATTATTTCGATAGAGCCTGTTTATGCTTCTTTATTAACGACGTTAAAAGATAAGATTGGTCCTAATGAAAATGATTTAACTCACCAAAATCTACAAGCACGCGCACGTGGCATACTACTCATGGCTTTATCTAATCACAGCGGTAAAATTTTATTAACCACCGGCAATAAAAGCGAAATGGCAGTAGGATATGCTACTTTATATGGCGATATGGCGGGCGGCTTTGCGGTGTTAAAAGACGTCTATAAAACTTGGGTATATCGTTTGGCAAATTATCGCAATAGCAAACAACTTGTTATTCCTCAAGCGGTGATTACGCGTGCTCCTAGTGCTGAATTAGCGCCTGGACAAAAAGATGAAGATTCTCTTCCCCCTTATTCCATATTAGATCGTATTTTGAATGCCTATATAGAAGAACAAAAAAATATTGACGAGATTGCCGCACTTAATTTTGCATCCCGCGCCGATATAGAAAAAGTAATACGCTTAGTACATCGTGCGGAATATAAACGTAGACAATCGGCGCCCGGTATTAAAATTACCACATGTGCTTTTGGTCGAGAACGTCGTTATCCTATTAGTCAAGGGTTTGTATGAGTGAGTATTATTACAATCTATTTGCACAACTCTCTCCTACCACAACGATTATTACGCCCAACCAACGTCTAGCCGCCTATTTACGACAACTCTATCATGAGACTAAAGAAACCACTGTTTTTAATAGTCTGGATATTTTACCTATAGATGCCTGGTTGTATCGTTGGTATGAAACCGCTTTACTGCATAATTGGACAGAATTTATTTGTTTAAATGACGCTGAGGCATTACTTCTTTGGGAAAAAATTATCACTGAATCTACAACCGTCAATCATTTGCTTTCTAAGCCAAAATCGATGGCAAAGTTAGCTTATAGTGCGTGGGATTTATTACAGAATTGGCAAATTTCTCCGCGTGATTTATTACATCAACATCATATTGAAAGCGAACAATTTCTAGCGTGGTTACCGCCCTGGCAACAAACGTTGCAGAAAAATCATTGGCTAACGCGCTGTGAATTGGCGCATCATTTAACAAACTGTATTCCCACGACTTACTATAGTACAATGAGTGATCTTTACTTAATTGGATTTGATGATATCACACCGGCGGTGGCCATCTTCTTAAATAAGCTAGAACAAAATAAAGTAAGCGTCGTTATTCCTGTAGAGAAAAGCAGAAAAACTCCGGTCTATAAAGTATGTGGCAAAAATAGTCTAGAAGAATTTTCTCTCGCTCTTTCTTTTGCTAAACAAACGATCTTAAATGATCCTAAAGCGCGCATTGGTATTGTGGTTCCTGACTTACATCATCAGCGGAGTACTCTTTTATCATTAAGCCAAAAGCTATTTTATGAAAAAGAGTTTTTTAATCCCCCAGAGAAAAACTCATGGGTCAGTATTTCAGGAGGAGTCCCATTAACTGATTTGCTATTGATACAAACGGTATTCTCTATATTAACCTTGAAAAAACAGCACATCGCCATCACTGATTTATATTGGCTATGGCATTCCCCTTATCTAACCTTTTTCAACTACGATAAAAGTCGCCCCCTCATAGAGCAACGATTATATCACCAATATAGTAAATACATTAGTCATGCGACATTAATGACCTTTATAAAACAACAATTTCACTTACAAGAAAAGACTGAAAATGCATGGCCTGCTTTCTATCGTGCTTTAAACAATCCGCCCAGTCATACTCTGATACGACAATCTCACCAAAATTGGGTACAAGAGATCCATCGTTATTTAGTTGCGTTAGGATTCCCAGGACAACGCACACTCATTAGCTCAGAAGCACAACAATTACATGCTTGGGAAGAAGTGCTACGCACTTTTTCTGCTTTAGACCGCATAGACGATGTTATTTCCTTTGAAGAAGCGTTAAGTCAATTACAAGAATTGTGTCAACAAAAACTATTCCAAGCTAAAAGTCAGCAAACCCCCATCCATATTTTAGGATTGCTAGAAGCCAGTGGCCAAGAATATACCCATTTATGGATTTGTGGCTTAAATGAAGGGGTTTTACCACAACACCCAAGACCGCATCCCTTATTACCTATCTCATTACAAAAAAAGAGAGCTATGCCACATGCCGATAGTTTGCGAGAATTACAGTTTTCGCAAAAAATATTAGATCGATTGTTAAGCCATAGTGCTTTTTCAATTTGTAGCTATAGCGAAGAAGAAAATGATATAAATTTACGGCCTAGTCCCTTAATACACTCTTTTGTTGATTTTGATAAAACAAAACTGCCTTTATTACCATCACAAACCATACCCCCACAATTTAGAATGGAAGAAAGTCTAGATCAATATGGTTTACCACTTGATACCGACACGGCTGTTCACGGCGGTAGTTATCTATTTAAATTGCAGGCGCAATGTCCTTTTAAAGCGTACGCTACTTTACGCTTAAAAGCAGAAGAAAATGACTTTCCAGGCTTAGGCTTAACGCCCGCCTTGCGCGGCACCACAGTACATCAAGCATTACACTACTTTTATCAACTGATTAGTTCACAATCGCAATTGCTAAGTTTAACAAAAGATCAACAAATGCAATTACTGAAAAATGCGTGTGAGAAAGCATTACAGTTTTTATATCAACACTATCCTCCCGAAGAAAATAAACATCACTATGAATTAGAGCTGACACGCTTGCAGAAATTGTTGGCACTGTGGTTAGAGTACGAAAAAATGCGCCCTCATTTTACCGTCATTGCCACTGAAAAGCGCTTAGAAGCGACTTTTGCTGATCTGACTTTACAAGTACAAATTGATCGCATTGATAAACTAGACGATGGTAGCGAAATTATTATTGATTATAAAACCGGATTAGTCCATATAGAAGATTGGTTTTCTACTCGCCCCAATGAGCCACAGCTGCCCTTATATTGCAGTCTTTATGACAGCGATATTAAAGCCATGGCATTTGCGCGCGTCAACTTACAGAAAATAAATATAGAAGGCGTTGGGCATATTTCTCAAGAATGGGCCGCCATTAAACGATTATCTCTTGCATTAGACACCAAGGAAGATCCGTGGCAACAACAAAAAGTGATCTGGCAACAACAATTAACCGCATTAGCAGAAGAATTTAAATTGGGGTTTGCGGCGGTGAGACCAAAAGAGGGAGAAGAAACCTGTCGGTATTGTCATTTACATCCACTTTGCCGCATCCACCAAACTGCTCAGGAACAATAATGATGGAAGACCCTTTGAAGTTAGATCAAAAAAATCGCTTACGGGCACTCGATGTCACGGAATCTTTTATCGTTCAAGCGCCTGCTGGCTCTGGTAAAACAGAATTATTAATGCAACGCTTCTTGGCTTTATTAGCGTATGCCGTAGAAGAGCCGGATGCCATTCTGGCCATTACCTTTACTAATAAAGCGGCCAGAGAGATGAAAGAGCGCATTTTAATGGCATTAGAAAATGCATCTAATCCTGAGCCTGTTGAAGCTCACAGCAAACAAACTTGGCAATTAGCGCGCGCTGTTTTAGACAAAGATAAAACTTTACAATGGGATCTATTAACACACACGTCGCGTTTGCGTATACAAACGATTGACGCTTTCTGTTTAAATTTAGTAGAAGCCATGCCTATTGTGTCTCGTCTAGGCGCCAATTTAACCATTACCACAGAAACAAATTCTTATTATGTCCTGGCGGCTGAAAATTTATTAGCCCATTTAGAAAGCGCAAGTCCACTTGCCCCTCCACTCAAAAAATTATTACAGCATCTAGATAATCAGCAAGAAAAAGTAAAGCACCTATTCATCGCAATGCTATCCATACGCGATCAATGGCTACCTTATTTAGTCAATGATTTCTCGTCTTTATTAACTCATTTAGAACGAAGTTTAAATCATTTAATAGAAGAACAAGTTACGACTTTATATCAACAAAGGCCTATTGAAATTGACTCTTTGTTACAAAAAATAATGTCTTATTTTTTAAAAGAAAATACGGCTATACCTTTTTCTTTGCAAGAAGCTTCTATAGAAAATTGGTGTGATTTGGCAGAGCGTATTTTAACAAAGACAGGTACTGTACGACAACGATTAGGCGCCCCTCAAGGGTTTGACTCTCCTTATTTTAGCAAAGAAGAATTAACATCGCTGCAAGCCGTATTGGAAAATCACTCGCCATGGGTCACTCGATTGGCACACATACAACTGTTACCTCATATGAATAAGCGTGACCCTTCTTATACTTTATTAGAAGAATTAGTGATATTGCTTCCTTACCTCGTCGCCGAACTCACTTTAATTTTTCAAGAAGAAAACGTCATCGATTTTTCAACCGTAGCGCAGCAATTGAACACACCCCAACCCAGCCCCACGGCTAA
>CBFGYT010000118.1:0-5196 GCA_965653065.1 uncultured bacterium
CCAACCTATTTTTGGGAAAAGTCGTTTGCTAGGGCCGTAATTAAGTTTAATGTGCCCATCGCTATCGACGTCTTTTGCTTTTTTATGGTGAAAATTAATATGCATTTTTGTTTAAAACCTCGATTTTTTTAATACCCACCAAGGCGCCATAGACGTATCTTGATGAGAACGTAAAAATACTTCATTGGCGATAGCAACGGCTGACCAAATTCTAGAGCCAAATGTGTAAAAAGGCATTAGAAGCATATAGGGAAGCAACTTGACATCTTCTTTTTTGCGCTCCGAAATCCAGCAAATAAATAAAACACACACAATTGACATGGTAATTAAATAATATAAGTATACCACCATGAAAGTTGCGATAATTACAGGGGCTGAATACGCAATAAAAGTATAAGTGGTATACGCTATAATTGCCAAAGGTAAAAATATTTGAAAAATAAGCGCGCTCCAAATAACAAATAATAGATTTTTCCAGCCAATCAATCTAGGATTAAAACTGCGCCAGTGTTTTCTGGCATAGATATAAAATAGATCCCCGTCCCAGCGCAGTCGTTGTTTTAGATATCCTATTACAGTGGAGGGTGCGTCTGTATGCATCACTGCTTTAGGCTCAAAATGAATACGTAAATTAGGGTGACGGCCAAAATAATTTTGGATCCGTAAAGTGATATCTAAATCTTCGCCACTGCCGCTGTCCCAGCCCATCAATTGAATTAAAAATTTACGGCGAAACAACCCCAAGGCGCCAGAAATAATATTGACGGTATTAAATTGTGACAACGCATTGCGTATGGCATGAATAGCAATCATGTATTCTAACCCTTGCAAATGGGTGATAACAGAATCTTTGAGATTACGTACGCGAATAGCGCCAGCAGTGCCCACAACATTAGGATCAATGAAAGCACGGGTGGCATGTAGTAATAAGTTATTATCGCATGAGCTATCGCCATCTAACGCCATGACGATTTCTCCATGAGTGAAGTGTAGCGCCATATTTGACGCGGAAACTCGGCCGCCGCGTTTCCATTTTGGAATAAGCGTTAATACACGATTTTTATACTTTGGAATTATCTTTTGTAATTCTTTGACTGCCAAATAGGTTTCTGTATTGACAGAAGCGCCATCTACAATAGCAATAATTTCTATTTTGCCGGGATAAATTTGTTCTGCCATCGATAGAATCGATTTGGCGACTTCTTTGCCTTCTGCATAACAAGTGATGATGACACTCACTAATGGATAGTAAGGTGGATGATAAGCAGGTGTTATTTTTTCATGGATATGATATTTGACAATACCTAAAATCATTAAAATTTGCATGGGAAGTTCAAGCACAATCACCACAGGCATATAATGGATTAACAGTTCAAACGGATTGTTGGTGGCAAATACAATATAAAGTTGTACACCGATCGCATTGAGTGTTTCCAACATATTAGTCAATCCCCAATAATCGAGTAAACAAGGATTCCGCCGTATCATTGGCTAAATCACAATCTTCGGTGGTTAAAAAAGTAATTTTACTTTCTAATTTATCACTGCTCTCCACATGTAATTTATCGGGGATGGCGTCGATTCGTTCTTTCAAAATAAAAGCACCGCGAGTCGAAGTTTGTGGTAATAATAACCAAATGCAATCTGCATCTGTATGAGTACTTAAATCGGTGATGCGAATTAATTCACGCAAGTATTTAGAATAATCTTGTAAAATCATTTGCATTTTATGCGTTCCTATGCGCGCCATTAAATCATCCATATTATTAAAATAGATACACATTAACGTAAATGAAATGGATTTATCGCGTTGTGCTAAGCGTAACAACCAGTTAATCGTATATTTAAAATGATTGGGGGCGATATAGTTTAAACGATTAAATGTCGTTGCCACATCGGTGATCGTGTGGTTTAATACAGAATGTTTGCCTACTTTAGAGAGTTTGCAGCTATAGAGATTGGTACTTTGTAACTTATCGGGATCCATAATTTTTTCACAATCTAAGCACCGCGTTTGCGTTTCAGGCTCGGTAAAGTTTTCCGCACAGTGTTGGCAATGATAATTCTCCATGGGTCTGTCGTAGTCAGTCCCAATATGACGTAATACTTCTTGACAACGTGGGCAACGTAAACGATCGTATTGTACAAATCGCTCTTCAATGTCTACATGTCCGCAGGTAAAGCAATGGAAAAATCGTTCGGCAGAAATGTCAATGCTTTGACATAAAGGACAGCGATTGAAAAACTGCAATCGCGCAGAGCGACAATGAGAACAACAAAACAATCTATCTAATAACTCAATGCGTTCTAATAAGCGACGTTCGATTAATTGATTGAGCCATTCGATCACATTAATATCGATGGCATGTTCGACAAAACATTCGACTAAAGGATATTGATATAGATTTCTGTCTTCTAAACTGCGTATAGGCGTTAATATTTTTTCGGGACGAGTATACAAAAATTGTAATAAGGCCGTATCATAATCACGCGGGTCGTGGCTTAAAATAAATGCTTGGCGCAATTTTCTTTGATCAATGACTAGTTTTTCTGCTTCCGTGTGATTGGTTGCAATGCCATCCGTTAACGCATCGACTAATGCGGACATAGGATGCGTTGTCACCATCGTAAGATAGCGGGTTAAGGGTTGTTGTCGTAAAGCATGAACTAAGGGATAGGCACTGGTGGCGTCTATATTTAATACTAAATAATCTAAAGTCGGCATGTGATAGATATCTATGCTTTGCAGAGAAAAATGTTTAATTACGTTGTCGGGGACGCCCGGCCATAGGAAGGCGGCATCGATACTCAAGACCCCTACCCGTAGTGTATCGCTAACCATAATATTTAATAAAATCCATTACTTACCATTGTGTTTAGTATAGCTTATTCTTGTATATATATGTGAATCTAAAGTTGAAACGCGCGATAAGCGGGATCTACCCCCTCTCCCGCGCTAGGGTTTTGCTATGATAGTGATATCATCGCGCGGGAGAGGGGATGGAAACATCACCCCAGCCCTCACCCCAACCCTCTCCCGCAAAAAGCGTCGTTATAGCAGCGAAGCGCCTAGCGCGGGAGAGGGGGTAGATCGAGGTGAAATTAAAAATCTATATATTTTTCAATGAGTTATTTTACAAGACAATATAAGAGAGGTTACTCGGAGCTTAAGTAGAATAAAGTTAAAGTATTCAGGATCTAAGCCGAATAAAGAGCAATATAATTCACACCCACATCGCTACAAAAAGCGGCATTGCGCTTAAAAGGATTGTATTTCATGCCTTGTAAATGTCGTAGCGATAACCCGGCGTGGCGACACCAGGCGGTGATTTCTGAGGGTTTTAGAAAGCGAGCGAAATCATGTGTGCCGCGCGGTAACAGACCTAAGACATATTCTGCGGCGACTATCGCCAGCCCATATGATTTAATCGTTCGGTTTATTGTTGAGACATAGAGATGACCTTCTGCCGTTAATAGTTTAGCGCAATTTTGTATCAAGTCGCCGGGTTCGGGAACATGCTCAATTAACTCTAAGCACGTAATGATATCAAAGCAAGGTGTTGTTTCTGCGACAAGAGACTCTATCGATTGGCAACGATAATCAATGGTTAGACCGCTGGTTTCTGCATGTTGTTTGGCAATGTGGATAGCAGTTTCATCTAAATCAATGGCCGTGACTTTAGCACCGTGCTTTGCCATTGCTTCACTTAATAATCCGCCACCACAGCCTACATCTAAGATGCGTAGACCCGCGAGAGGCGTGTGATTTTGAATATAAGTTAATCGCAATGCATTCATATCATGCAAAGTACGTAGCGGGCCATTCACATCCCACCATTCGTGTGCCATTTGCGAAAACTTGGCGATTTCTTGTGTATCAACATTAGTCATGTTATTACTCATTATGATTTTGCTAAGCGTAACATATATGTGAATCTAAAACTAATTCCTAGCCATCTATTTTTTTTGTGATTGAATCTACTATAGATCTTGCAGCAAACGATAGAATGTGTTAATTCTATTAGTCTAATACTGTATATAGCGTTTTTGTTTTATATTGTAATGGATTAAGACAAAAAACTGTCTAATGTAAAGGCAATCAAGAGGTGTTTCGTGTGTAAAAAAATATTACTAGGATGGTTATTCATTGTTTACATGTTGCCTATTTATGCAGGTATATACATTGGTACGGATGCCACACCACCGGCAACCTATCGATCTGCTAGTAATTATCCACCGAATGTCATTCCTTCAAGTAACACCGCCGCGAATCGCGATTGTCGCTTATATTATGATGATAAAGGGCCCATCCCACCGATAACCTGTAGTCCAGCAACAGCACCAGCACCGACAACAGTGGCGATGGCGAATACACAAAAAGCAACCACGCCTACTTCTACTACGCCAGCTAAAGCGGCCGCACCGCCGGTGACAAAACAAGATAATGCGGCTAAGCAACAACCTTTAGCACATACGGATAATAATTTAATACCGCCATTAACAAAACCAACAACATCGACAACATCAGCAACAACAACACCCGTGGTGGCAACGAAACCTACACCTGCAGTAAAGCCAGCTCCCACAACAACGCCTGTGGTAAAACCTGTAGTAAAACCCGTAGCGCCGCCTAAACCCCTGTTTGTAACTACTGCCATGCCAGGATCATTGAAAGCCAATGTAGAACGCATCGTTGCGCAAAGCCACTGGGGGACGGTCGTGTGGAATTTACCGATAGATTATAACTGGCAAGGTACCATGACGATTACGGCGGATAATGTTCAAGGTGCGTTATCGCAATTATTAGCTGAATATCCAGTACAAGCTATTTTTTATGATGAAAATCATATTGTCTCCATAGAAGCAAGGAGAGTCATTTAATGCAACGCTTATTGAAAACGATACTGAGTGTGAGTTTATTAGCGATCTTTTTAGTCGGTTGTGATTCGGTACAATTATGGCATAGTACCAATGATCAGTTTGACAGTAATAAAAAGAACATCCAAACGCAAAATAAAGCGGTGGATACGCCGCCACCGCCCGTGACGAGCAAACATCAAGCTTATGTCGATACGACACCGGTGAGTTTGGCGCGTGCCGGCGATTGGTATAATGCGCCTGTGACCATCAATGGCGCGCAATTACCCTTTAGTTTTTATATGACGCAATTATTAGGCAATACGCCCGTGAATGTGC
>CBFGYT010000119.1:0-5189 GCA_965653065.1 uncultured bacterium
ATTGTAATAGCAAGACTCTTAGCGCGGGAGAGGGGGTAGATCTCACTTATCTCACGTTTCGACTTTAGATTCACATAGATATCCTGCCTTTTAAAAAATAGGCGATATAAGGTATAATGTAATTTTAATCTTAAATAAAGGATGATTGCTATGGATAAAAAAGAGCTCAAAGGAAAATGCCCAGTGTTGCATGGCAGCGTGACTTCTGCAGGAGAATCCAACACCGATTGGTGGCCTAATACTTTAAATCTCGATATATTGCATCAACACGATAGTAAAACCAATCCTATGGGGAAAGACTTCAATTATCATGAAGAAGTAAAAAAATTAGATTTCCAGGCGCTTAAAAACGATCTACACGCATTAATGACCAACAGTCAATCGTGGTGGCCAGCAGATTGGGGACATTATGGCGGTTTAATGATCCGCATGTCTTGGCACGCTGCTGGTTCTTATCGCGTTGCCGATGGTCGCGGCGGTGCTGGCACCGGCAATCAACGCTTTGCACCATTAAACTCTTGGCCAGACAATGTCAATTTAGACAAAGCACGTCGTTTGTTATGGCCTATCAAACAGAAATATGGCAATAAACTCAGTTGGGCTGATTTATTGGCTTATGCTGGCACGATCGCTTATGAATCCATGGGACTTAAAACCTTTGGTTTTGGCTTTGGTCGTGAAGATATTTGGCATCCTGAAAAAGATATTTATTGGGGCGAAGAAAAAGAATGGTTAGGCAACAATCGCTATGACAACGGCGATAATCGTGATTCATTGGAAAATCCATTAGCCGCTGTACAGATGGGATTGATCTATGTGAATCCAGAAGGTGTCAATGGTCATCCAGATCCTTTGCGTACCGCTGAAGATGTACGCATCACATTTGCACGTATGGCGATGAATGATGAAGAAACGGTTGCGTTAACTGCGGGTGGGCACACCATTGGTAAATGCCATGGTAATGGCAATGTTGCAGAATTAGGCCCAGCACCGGAAGGCGCTGCTATTGAAGATCAAGGATTAGGTTGGATCAATAAAACCAGTCGCGGCATTGGTCGCAATACTGTCTCCAGTGGTATTGAAGGCGCATGGACGAGGCATCCAACACAATGGGATAATGGTTATTTTCATATGTTGTTAAATCACGAATGGCAACAAAAGAAAAGTCCCGCTGGTGCGTGTCAATGGGAGCCGGTGAATATTAAAGAAGAAGATAAGCCCGTTGATGTGGAAGATCCTAGCAAACGATATAATCCCATCATGACTGATGCTGATATGGCCATGAAAGTGGATCCAATTTATCGGCAGATAGCTGAACGTTTTTATAAAGATCCCAATTATTTTGCAACCGTGTTTGCGCGCGCTTGGTTTAAACTCACACATCGTGATATGGGGCCGAAAACACGTTACATTGGTCCTGATGTGCCTAAAGAAGATTTATTGTGGCAAGATCCTATTCCTGCTGGCAATAAACAATATGATATTGCTGCTGTAAAAGCAAAGATTGCAACAAGTTCGCTAACTATTGCCGAGATGGTGTCTACCGCATGGGACAGTGCGCGTACTTTTCGCAGTTCTGATATGCGTGGCGGTGCCAATGGTGCACGTATTCGTTTAATGCCACAAAAAGAGTGGCAAGGCAATGAGCCGCAACGACTCACAAAAGTATTGTCGGTGTTAGAAAAGATTGCAACGGATACTGACGCCAGTATTGCTGATGTGATCGTGCTGGCAGGTAATGTTGGTATTGAGCAAGCAGCTAAAGCGGCGGGTTTCAATATTAATGTGCCTTTTTTACCGGGACGCGGAGATGCGACGAATGAAATGACCGATGCCGCTTCTTTTGCGGTGTTAGAGCCTTTGCATGATGGTTATCGTAATTGGCTTAAGCAAGACTATGCTGTTACTCCTGAAGAATTGTTATTGGATCGCACTCAATTGATGGGATTAACAGCGCCTGAAATGACAGTATTGATTGGCGGCATGCGCGTATTAGGCACGAATTATGGTAATACGAAACATGGCGTATTGACTGATCGCGAAGGAACATTAACGAATGATTTTTTTGTTAATTTGACGGATATGCATAATATCTGGAAACCAGTAGCAAATAATCTCTATGAAATTCGTGATCGTAAAACAGATACTCTGAAATGGACAGCGACTCGTGTAGATCTGATTTTGGGTTCTAATTCGATTCTTCGTGCCTATGCAGAACTATACGCGCAGAATGATAATCAAGAGAAGTTTGTGCGCGATTTTGTCGCTGCCTGGGTTAAGGTGATGAATGCAGATCGATTTGAGTGATAAGTATATAGCAAATGCACTTGAAGATGCGAACTTGAGTTATATACGATCGTTGGAACCTGTCATTGTGAGCTTGCGAAGTAATCCACCGCATATATGTGAATCTAAAGTCGAAACGTGAGATAAGCGAGATCTACCCCCTCTCCCGCGCAAGGAGTTTTGCTATTATAATGATACTATCGCACGGGAGAGGGCTGGGGAGAGGGCATGGAAACATCACGCCAGCCCTCTCCCCAACCCTCTCCCGCAAAAAGCGTCGTTATACCAACAAAGCTTCTAACGCGGGAGAGGGGGTAGATCGAGGTGAAATTAAGGATCTGTGCTTAATCCAAGAATAAATGATCTTCAGCACACAACAAGCTAAAATCTCGTATTTTGAAGTGTTTCCGATATATAATCAAAACAAAACTTCTAACCCAAACGTCAATATACTTTCGCGCGCTGAGTCCCCATCGCTACGAAGAATATCGGCTGTATCGCCATAGTTACGCGTATATTGATACTGCAATTGCAACGTAACACTATTCGTCAATTGATACGATGGCCCTATGGTATATTCCACACTATTTAAGCCTTGGCCGATCTGCGCATCTTGCACTGTTTTAGTCGCACCAATCGCGCGAATATCTGTTAATAACGACCAATTTCCTGTGACCATAGTATTACGCGATATTTCCACATCAAATTTTTCGCTACCATCATGCCAATAGGTGCGAATGTCAGTATTAATAAAAAATGGCAATACGCCTTCTAATCCCGCACCAGGTTGCCAGTATGAGTCTGGACGATAGACATAATTCGCGCCCCCTTTGATTGCCCAAAAGTTATTTAACATATGCCAAAAGAACATATCCACATCAGCATCGGTGACTGTCCCTTGTGTGATTTGTGCTTCATTGCTGAAGAATTGTAACTTATTATAATCACCGCCTAGCATGGTTTTTGCAGTGATTTGATCAATGTTTCGCGCAAAATCATGGCCATATTGCCAATCATTACTTAAATAGATCCCTGCAGGATGTGCAGTTTTGCCATTGGCATAAGGATCTTTATGAGTTTGTGGGTTAGAAGAAGCAGAAGTATTATCACTTATTGCTGGAGTAATAATGTCATCTGGCGTATCGTAGTGAAATAGTCGCGCCATACCTGCTTTCATGTGATATAAATTATGGCAATGAAAATACCACCAGCCAGAGCCTGCATCGGCATCAAAATCCGCTGTCACCGTTTCAAAAGGCGCCACATCGATCGTATGCACCAAAGGATCATACGCACCATGACCATTGCGTAAAATCATCCAGTGACCATGTAAATGCATAGGATGATGCATCATCGTTTCATTGATGAAAACCAAGCGATAACGTTTCCCCGGCTCAATGGTGATCGGTTTTGCTAAATATTCCGGTAAACCATTAATAAACCACACATAGCGATCCATATAACCACCTAAACGCATGGTGATAACGGTGACAGGCTTATTGGGATCATTCGTTTTAACCAACGCTTGCCATTGTGGGTTATTGGTATTGGCAGCTGTATTCTGTGACATCTTTGACATGTCATGCATTCCCGACATGTCATGCATTCCCGACATATTCGACATTCCTGGCATATTCGACATTCCCGACATGTTCGACATTCCTGGCATGTTCGACATTCCCATGGGAGCAGGAACTGGGAAAGGGATAATAGCAGGTATAGCTGTTACCGTCGTTGTCTTTGGATCCAATATACCTATCGCATAGCCGGAAGTATCAATGGATTCTGCATAGATAGTATAAGGTTTATTATCTTTGATAGTGACCAATACATCGATAGTTTGTCCTGGAGCCAATTGTAATTGATCGACTGTATACGGTTTTACATCATTACCTTGCACTTCGACTACTTGCATAGCCGCATTGGCAACTTTAATATTATATACGGTACTTGCACCTGCGCCAATAAAGCGTAAACGTAGTGTATCTCCTACTTTAACAGCTTGTTGCCAAGGATGCTGTGTATTTTGCCCATTCAATAAAAATGCATCGTATTTTACGTCACTCAAATCGTAGACGCTCATACGCATCTTTTGCATATCCCAATAATTTTGCCACACTGTATTTTTTTGTTCTTTATCACTACGCGACAAATCTTTAAAAAATTGCTGTAAACTAGGCTGCAGTGGCAATGCTTGACTATAATAATCGCCACTTATTTTTAAATGTCTATACACTGCATCTGGATTTTCATTGGTCCAATCAGATAATACAACCGTAAAGTCTTTATCATAATGATACGGTGGTGGTGTATTGGGATCAATTACGATCGCACCATAGAGCCCTTGTTGTTCTTGTAGATCAGCATGTGCATGGTACCAATATGTTCCTGATTGTTTGATGATAAAATGATAATCAAACTCTCCTTGTGGCGGAATAGGCTCTTGAGTAACATGCTCTACGCCATCCATACGCCATGGCACTAACAATCCATGCCAATGAATGGTAGTGCCTACTTTTAAATGATTATGCACACGAATGGTTACATCATCGCCTTCGTGAAAATGCAATGTGGGGCCAGGGATTTGATCATTGACAGCAATTGCCGTTACTGTTTTATTGGCAAAATTTACTTTCTTATAGGCGACGGTTAGGTCTATGGTTTGTGTTGCGGCGAGAGCAGAATGAGATATTATAGAGAATAGTAGTATTGTTGAATAAGTTGATTGTTTTCTAAGCCATCGCTTTGTGCGTGGCTGATTTTGTTTAGTCCATTCTGTTTTGCTCAACGACATAGCTATTTCCATTGTCTTTTGAAGTGATATTTCCATGCCCTCTCCCCAACCCTCTCCCGCAAGATGGTATCATTATAATAGCAAAACTCCTAGCGCGGGAGAGGGGGTA
>CBFGYT010000120.1:0-5163 GCA_965653065.1 uncultured bacterium
CTCTGGTTGGCAGATTGTGATTGACAAAGAAGCATTGCTTTGACTAAGCTAATATTGTACTTGCAATACTGATGCAGGCTGGTAGGAGACAAACATAATGCCCAATTTCAAAAAACGCCGTGAAGTTATTTCTGAATTGGAGCAACCTATTTTTGATCTCAACCCTTTCTGGAAAAAGCATCGAAGAAAAATCATTATTTCGCTGATCATTTTAATCTCTTTTTACATCACTTTATATCAAGTCAAATTGCGCATGAAAACAACGCATGAAGAAGCCACGTTAACGAGTCAATGTATTCTAGAAAAAGGCAGTTGCTCTGTATCACTGCCTGAAGACCGGCAAGTCACTCTACAAGTTGCGCCAACAGAACTTTATAATGGACAACAATCCACGATGACTGTAAAAATCGAGAATATTGACGCCCGCAATATTTCATTAACTTTAGTACCTTTATCTTCTGCGCACTATCTATCTTTCACGTTTCCTTTACAAATATTATCACCACAAGTAGGCACTAGCACAGTGCATTTGGGAGAAGAAACGGATCACACCGACCAAAACTGGTTAATTATAGCGCACATCTATGGTGTTGATAACTTAGAATATGCAATTCCTTTTCAGTATACCGTGAGGGGAAATAATCGGACGATGGATGAGAATGCTTCGTTTTAATAGTGTGATGTCTGGGTAATTTTAAGCCTGATCAGTTCCAAGGGTTGCCTGGAAATTGTTGCTTATTTGTTGTGAGTGCAATCTGATGTATCTTCACAAAAGATTTGCCTAACGGTAATCCAGGGTCGCCTGTCATGTTTCAAACGCGCCGTAAATACGTCCCTGTAGGCTCAGGCGTGGCATCCATGCCACTTATGGTTTGAAACATTTCCAGGCGACCCTGGATACCTGGAAGCTGCGCATTCGTTTGCTCTTTCAAAATCCTTATTATATATATTTTTTTTTCAAACCTTATTAGGCAACGTCCCTGAAGCTGTGTCGAACATTATTTAATCTTGAATTGAGCTCGGACCCTTAATTTCACTTCGATCTGCCCCCTCTCCCGCGCTAAGATCTTTGCTAATGCAATGATCATTTTCGCGGGAGAGGGTTGGGGAGAGGGCATGGAAAAATCAGTGCTCAATACCAAATTGAAGGATATTCACAAAGCTTTAGCGACGTGGCAATCCAAGAAAATAGCTCACTCCTCTGCTTATAATCGCATGAGTTGTCTATAAAAGTAGAATTTGAAATTTAAGTCTAGTGTTCCACGTGGAACATTGCAATAAGGATAGCTATAGAATTGAATTAAGAACAATACTGTCGTGCCCATAACATTGGTATAATCTAAAAACTAATATTCACAACGTTATGCAACTCCTCATGAAGTATTTGGAGTTGCATAATCAATTTTTTAAAGAAAACTTCTTTAAAAGTCTCTATTAGTCTGACATTGTCAGTGAAGTTGGAGTTGCCGGAACATAAACACCCGTTGCTCCATAGCCATTGTTATTATTTTCTACCATCTGCTGGGCCTTTGGCTCAGATGTGCAGCAGCTAGTTGCAAAAAAGGATACCTTCGGGCTGTCCGATACGCAACATTCTGTTGCTATGCAACAACAAGCTACAGCGGTACCGCATCCCAAACAAGATCCGACTACTGCAGCCGTAGAGCCACCGGCTAGTGTTGCAATGCCTGCACCAGCACCACAACCTAGGATAGCACCTAGATCAAAAAGTTCACCACAACCTTTTCCTGCCATATCATACCTCTTTTTGTTAATAATTCGAGCGCTCATTATATTGTATGGATCTTAAGGTTTTCTTAAAAAAAGGCAAAAAAAAACATTTATTCATCAGATTATGACTCTCTCTGCAACCACTTTAGATTTAACCTTATTGCCCACTTCAAAGCTGTAATAACCTCTCTACACTATCGCTTCTAAAGCTACATTATCTAAAGCTTCCACTATCCCATGTTCCACGTGGAACATTTTATTAGGAACATCGCTCAATGAGGACTGTAAATGCTGTAAGTCTATTCCAGTTATCAATACTTGGGATTGCATTTCCTTTAATATAGAAATAACCACTTGCTGCCTATAGTCATCCCATTCAGCAGGCACATCATCTAATAGATAGATACACTTCTTAGCGCGTTGTTGGCGCAGCCATTCGCCTTGGGCTAGTTTTAAACTATAAATAAGCCATTTTTGTTGCCCTCTGGATAAGATGGCTTGGACGGTATTATCCATTATCTTTAGCAGTAAGTCCGCCCGATGAGGACCCACAGAGGTATAGCCTAGGCGACAGTCTCTATCTAAGCTCCGCTGTAGTGCTTCTAATAAAGACCATTCATCTCCCCAACCTCTTTGATATTGAAAAATAAAGGAAAAATCACAAAAACGGGCGAATAATTGGTTTGTGAGTGGCATAATTTGCTCTATATAGTCTTTACGTAACGCCGCCATCTTTTCTCCCACGGCAGCCAACTCTTCATCCCAGCAACAAATCAATTCCCGGTTATTATACTTTATAGCGGCATTTCGTTGTTTTAAAACCCGCTGATACTGTCGCCACAACTCACCATAACTATGTTCCACGTGGAACAATCCCCAATCCATCCATTGTCTACGAAAAACAGGTCCGCCAGTTAATAGCTCAAAGCTATCGGCATTCAGCAACTGTACTGGCAGTAAAGTTGCTAATTCAGCAGCACTGCGACAAACCGAGCCACCAATTTTGATCTGTCCTTCTTCGGATAAAGACTTCATGACCCCTAAAGAAATATCATTACCACTTTCATCTTCTAATAACGCCTGCAAAATCATCTTATCTTGGCCTACTTGGACCAAAGATTCCAATAAGTGGCTACGAAAAGATCGCCCATGCGATAAAAAATAGACGGCTTCTAAAATAGAGGATTTGCCAGCGCCATTTTGGCCAACGATTAGATTAAAAAAGGGGGATAATTGGAGATGTATTTCTGCCAAATTACGAAATGTATAGATAGACAATGATTGTATAGACATGGCAAGCTTATCCAAAAATATTTTCAGTTCTTGAAAAAACTTGGAAAATAGCCATATCCATCACTTGTCATGGTGGATACGGACATTTTCTTAGTCTCCTCACAATTCCTTCAAGAAATAGTCCATAAACTCTTTAACATAATGCCATTCTCAACTCATTCAAATGACCATCCGTGACAGGCCCTCTCCCCAACCCTCTCCCGCGAAAAGCATCATAATACTAACGAAGCGCCTAGCGCGGGAGAGGGAGCAGATCGAGGGAAATTTAAAAATCTGTGCCCAATTCAAGATTAAATAGTGATATTCAACAAAACTTCAGAGACCTTGCCTAGTTGAGAATGGCGTAAATTACTATATTCTAAGCGGCATGACCACAAACAAACAATCACTGGCGCCTTCGGGTTGAACCAAAACGCCACCATTAGCGTCGGTAAATGAAAACCGCAAATTTTCTTGATCGGTAACGGCAATAATATCTAATAAATAAGCCACATTAAAAGAAACGGTAAAATTATCAAATGGAAATTCCACGTCTAATTCCGTTTCAGCCGCTTCATATTCGGGATTATGCGCTGTAATCGATAAATGATTTTGCGCTAATTGCAAACGCACACCACGTGATTTTTCATGCGATAAAATAGCCGCTAAACTCAATGCTTGCTTGAAGGCCGATACGCCAACGACCATATCTTTATTACCATTTCGGGGAATAAGTTTCTTAAAATCAATGGTTTGCTCATTAATTAATTTGGATATCAATGTCAAATGCTGACATGAAAATGTAATTTGTTGCTCATTAAATCCTAACACCCATTCCGCATCATAATGACTCATAATGCGCAACAATTCATTAATAGCATGCTTAGGAACTAAAATGCGTTTATCTTGTTGTGTTTCGGTTGATAGGGGTCGCACAGCCAACGCTAAACGATGACTATCGGTTGCCACTACTTCTAATTGATTATTCGCAAAATTAAACAAAATACCATTTAAATAATAACGCATATCTTGCTCAGCCATGGCAAATACGGTTTTAGATAACAGATAATGTAGATCGGCTTTACTAATACGATACTCCATAGTCGTCGCCAGATCGTCAAACAACGGATAATCTTTAGCAGGCAGTGACAACAACGTAAACTTATTCTTCCCCGCAACAATACTGGCTTTTTCATTATCCAGCGAAATACTTAATAAAGTATTCTCTGATAAGCCTTTACAAATATCTAATAGTTTATGTCCCGGGAGTGTGATACAGACATTCGGGTTGCACTGTTGCAACGTTGCCACAATGGTTAATTGTAATTCCGTATCCGAAGCGGTAATAGAGACGGTATTTTCTGAAAAATTTAATAAGACATAGGATAAAATCGGCAAAGTTCCTTTTTTTTCAGCAATACTTAAACATTGCTGCAATGGCATTAATAACTCTTCTCGAACTACTTGAATCGTTGTCATAAAATTCTCTTTAAGTTGATAATACGCGCATTAAATTTTTATAATCTTCTGCAATGCTGGCATCCGTATCCAACATTCCTTTTATCGTACGATACGCGTGCAAGACCGTAGTATGATCTCTGCCAGCAAACGCATCGCCAATTTCAGGCAAACTATGATTGGTTAACTCTTTTGCCAAACACATCGCCATTTGTCTAGGTCTAGCTACCGATCGCGTTCTACGCTTCGATAAAATATCCGCCACTTTAATTTTATAATATTCAGACACTGTTTTTATAATATTTTCTATCGTCACTAATTTATCTTGCAAAGATAACAAATCCTTTAACGAGTCTTTGACCATTTCAATCGAAATCGTTTTGCCAGTAAACTGTGCACTGGCAATAATTCGTTTTAAAGCCCCTTCCAACTCACGAACATTGGAGCGAATTTTTTTGGCAATAAAGAAAGCAACATCGTAATCCAACAACATTTGCGATTCTTCTGCTTTATTCATTAAAATTGCGACGCGTGTTTCTAATTCAGGCGGCTCGACTGCAACGGTTAATCCCCAACCAAATCTGGATTTCAATCTTTCTTCTAATCCTTCAATCTCCTTAGGATAACGGTCGCACGTTAGGATTATTTGTTGCCTACTTTCTAATAACGCATTAAAGGTATGAAAAAATTCTTCTTGCGAGC
>CBFGYT010000121.1:0-5095 GCA_965653065.1 uncultured bacterium
TTTTTTATTTCTGTTCAATTGGTTTAAGTAGATTGCACGTAACTGTGCATTGTTAGTAATAATGTATTTAGTATAGATTTCCTTAAATAATTTGCCGTGGATACGTAATAATATGGCGTCTCTGTTTGCCAGTATATGCATGCTGCGATCGGTATCTGTAATAACGCCAATTTCTCCTAATATTGCGCCACGGGAGAAGAAAACCATAGGGACATATTCTAGCTCTTGCTGTGAAGGGAGTTGTGCGCTTAATCTCCCGCGTAAAATAATATAAGCATAATCGGGATTATCACCTTGTGAAAACAAAGTATCACCAGCACTCAGATGTAAGATAGTGCTGCACTTTAAGATGAGTTTTAGTACATAAACATCCATATGCTGAAACGCATGCTCTTTTAATACCATAAAAGCTTCATCATACCATGGGCTTTTGCCAATCATAGTGTAGGTACTCACTTTATTGTCTTCCATCACTATTATTATAGCCTGCTTTGTGACACAATGGTCAATCGAGTAACTAAATTTAGAGAAAAAGATGCAAGCGCTTAATATAAATAAATTAACAAAAACATATGGCTCGGGCCAAAAAGCACTAAAGGGTGTGACGTTAACTATTGATCAAGGTGATTTTTTCGCTTTATTAGGACCTAATGGCGCAGGCAAATCCACTTTGATTGGCATTGTTGCATCGCTGGTCACTAAAAGTTCAGGCGACGTATCGGTCTTTAACCATTCGCTAGAAGATGAATTACTACAAGCAAAGCAGTTGATTGGCATTGTGCCGCAAGAATTTAACTTTAATATTTTCATGCAAACCTTCGACGTGTTAGTTACACAAGCGGGTTATTATGGTGTGCCATATCATCAAGCCAAAAAGCAAGCCGAACACTATTTGCGTCAATTGGGATTATGGGAAAAACGCAAACAAATGGTGCGTTTTTTATCGGGGGGAATGAAGCGGCGATTGATGATAGCACGTGCTTTAGTGCATAATCCAAAATTATTAATTTTAGACGAACCGACCGCTGGCGTTGATATTGAATTAAGACGCGCCTTATGGACTTATTTACGCAAATTAAATGATGATGGGTTAACTATTTTATTAACTACACATTATTTAGAAGAAGTTGAAATACTTTGTAAAAATGTGGCCATCATTGACCAAGGCGATATTCTAGTACAAAAACCAGTGCATGCGTTATTAGCCGATTTAAATATGGAAACATTTATTTTAGACGTGGATAATGTTTTTACTGAAGCTCCCGATTTAAAAGCATTTACTTGCCGCTTAACAACACCAGGCACTTTAGAAGTTGATTTGTTAGAACATCAAACGGTGAATGATTTATTTCAAACATTAGAATCACTGGGGATCCGTGTCATGAGTATGCGTAATAAATTTAATCGTTTAGAAGAATTATTTATTCGTTTGACGGGGCACACGCCTCAAGATGAAGGTACAAATGGAGGAGTTACAGCATGATTAATTCTATTGCTCTACAAACTATTTTGCGTAAAGAATGTGTCCGTATTTTCCGTATTTGGTCACAAACCTTATTGCCACCGGCGATTACTATGTCACTCTATTTTGTTATTTTTGGACATGTCATTGGTTCGCGCATTGGCGACATTCATGGTTATAACTATATGCAATTTATCGCTCCAGGTCTGGTAATGATGTCTGTTATTTTAAATTCTTATGCTAATGTATCAGGTTCTTTTTTCGCCGCTAAATTTACACACAGTGTCCAAGAGTTAATGGTTGCGCCGGTTTCAGAATGGACTATTTTATTAGGATATACTTTGGGCGGTGTTATTCGCGGATTATTAGTGGGGGTTGTTGTGATGATAGTTGCATCGTTATTCACGCATATTCCCATTCACCATTTTTTTAATATGGCAGCAATTTTATTTATTTCAGCATGGCTGTTTTCATTAGCTGGATTTTTAAATGCTTTGTTTGCTAATAGTTTTGATGATATTTCCATCATTCCTAGTTTTGTATTAACGCCATTAACGTATTTGGGCGGAGTATTTTATTCTATCGCAGCATTGCCTCCCGTTTGGCAGACGATCGCACATTTTAATCCTATATTGTATCTCATGAATGGCTTTCGTTTTGGTATGTTAGGCATTGCCGATATGTCGCCCTGGATAGGATTATTCATTTCTATTATTGCTAGCGCTGCTTTAGCGTTGCTTTGTTATGTCTTATTAAAAAGAGGATGGGGATTACGAGATTAGGTCATTAAATTTAAATGCCTTAAACCATTATTATTTCCATTTTATCAGCTAAACTTATATATAGTACAACAGGAGGGCTGTGATCTATAAGCTATAAATATCAATGACTTAAAAATAAGTAATTATCAAATGATAAAGAAAGAACAAAGCGCTGACGCTAAAAAAATGTTAATTAGCAGTTTGTCGTTAAAGATAGACGCCAATAACACATCCAGCATAAATGAGTGCATAGAACACTTTACCAATCTTATTACACAATTTTCTGGATATATTACCGCGATGAGTCCATCTCGAGTGAATGCTATTTTTGGCGCACCGATTGCTTATCTTGATCATACGTTGTGCGCCTGTTTAGCCGCTTATCGTATTCAACAAATTGTGCAGACTACTCATCTAGAATGCAAAATACATATTGGCATTGATACATTTGAAGTGATGGTAACAGGCAAAGAAGATATATTAGCTTACGAACCTATCCAGGATACAATTGATTTGAGTGAAAAATTAGCGGATGTGGCTGAAGAGAACCAAATACGATATACGGCCAGTAGTAAGACATTTATACATGAATACGTCATTATGACGGTAGTAGAGAATACGATATTATCTAACATTGAAACACCATTACCAAGCTATGTACTGACAGGATTACAACTCGATAAAGTTCAAGAAAAATTAAATAGACAATACTATGCTGATTCTTATTTTGTTGGCCGTGAAAAAGAAATGGAGCAATTTGACCACTTGTGGCAACAAACAAAACAAGGGGGAAGTGAAGTCCTAGCAGTCCGTGCTAAAGCGGGGATCGGAAAGACACGGTTATTCCACGAATGTGCTTGGCATGCTCAAGATGACGGCGGAAAAGTATATAGTGTTGCGGCATTATCGCAAGAAAAAGGTATTCCATTTAGTGTTTTGCGAAGATTAGTGAGTTTACTCTGTAAATTGTCGGGCACAATTATTACGGAAGAGGAGTTGAAACGTTCTTTAGGTGAACTGTCAATGGATAACTTTTCTGAGTTACTGGCGATGGAGTCTATCTATTCTTTATTTGATTGCATAGTTGAAAAGTCCGAGTGGAATGGTCTTGCCCCGATATTGCAAAAGAAGATTTTATTTAACACAATCAATGACTTTATTGCGCTAATGAGTAAGAGGCGAGCTGTACTTCTCATTATTGAAGATTTACAATGGTGTGATGTGGAAAGTCTTGAGTATGTTCAAGATTTCCTTAAATCTCAACAAGAGTTTACTTGTCTTCTATTAAATTATAGAGAGAAATTCCATGTAACAAAAGAATTCCATGAACGAGTAAGTGAAATTGAATTACACCCGCTTTCCGATAACAATGCAACTAAACTAATATCTCATTTGCTACCAGAGACATACGAGTTTTCTCATGTGCATAAGAAAATCATGGCATTATCTGGAGGTAATCCACTGTTTATAGAAGTATATATTAAGGTCTTTAATGAGATCCATAGAAGTGCTAGCACGGAACATAGAGATATTGACAGTATCTCTAATACGATTGAAGAGACTATCTTGTTGCACGTGTCTCAATTGAACTCTGTAGATAAATTGGTATTGCAGCAAGCCTCTATTTTAGGGCAATCATTTAGCATCACGTTATTGCACTATATCAACGAATTAGCTGCAAATACATTGACAACATCTGTGATGCGACTCATGGAAGAAAAAATGTTTAAGAGAATAAGCTTGTACCCAGAGCCTGAATATAGTTTCAATCATGCATATATACAAGAAACTCTATACGAAAGCATTTCACGGCAGACTAGAGATACTTATCATCAACGATTGGTGATGATGCTAGAAAGAAATTATAAATCAAAAGACATTAGAATGAGTCTTTTAATGGCTGAGCATGCTTATCTTGGGCACTTATGGGATAAGGCTTTACAATACTATAATCGATTAATGCCTAGTGTAATGGGTATGGATTTTCCCATTGAGCGATATCTCAAGATGGGAGAGCATGTACAAAAATGTTTTGATAAAATGTCATTTACACTGCAAAAGAACTGTTTCCCAGAGTATGGTCGTGCAACTGCAATTTACATTCATACATTATTTATTTCAGGAAATGGCCCTGAAGCAATGAATCATATAGATAAATTGCTTTTTTTATCCAGAAAAGCACATCAAATTGTTTTTGAAGTCCTGGCCTTAGGGTATAAAGTCATTCTATTGTTTTACATGAACCATTCAACACAAGCGCATGCCTTGGAAGATGAAATCCAAGAAAAATTACCTCAGGCATTACATGATTTTCCGGAATTAATGCGTCATTCATTTGAGGGGATGGTTTATATGATGCTGGCCCATCCCGATAACGCGTTAGGGCATTATGAAGCATTTGACAGAAAAATAGAGCTCGGATTAGCTGCAGTAAAAGATTATCCATATACGCACGCACCAGAATATTTGGGTGCTGCATTAATTCCTGTGTTGTATCTACATATGAGTTATTCGCATAGTGTACGTGCTCGTTGGGATCGATTAGAATCAGTGCTGCCTATGTTAGAGGATTTAGAAAAGATATTGCCTATTGCAGAGCCTCTTGTTATTACTTCGATAGTATTAATGACTTATTTTTATAGCAGAGGAGAACTGAAAAAAAGTAAATTATATGCATCCCATTCGTTAAAAAATGCCTCTTTATTAAAGTTGCATTTTTTTTATTTACAAGCAGAGGCCTATCTGGCAGCAATTGCATATTATCAAAAAGATTATGATCTTGCTTTAAAGCTGAGCAGCCATTGTGTTATTGAGGCACAAAAAGTAAATTATGGTTTTTGATTTTACCATTGCCAGGCAGGGAGACAATCAT
>CBFGYT010000122.1:0-5061 GCA_965653065.1 uncultured bacterium
CCTTGTGTATCTCCATAGGCTTCTTTTGCAAATAAGTTTGTTGCCAGTTGTTGTTCTAAAACCGCAACTCTATCTTGATCAATTTCCGTTAAACGAGTCAAATCCGGCACCGTACTGTGTATGCAAGGAGCACATTCTAAACTGCGATGATATAAAGGCGTAAATTCAGCTCGTTGGATCAAAGCATAAAAATCTTCAGCAGAAATATTATATAAAGGGTGCCAAACCTGACGTTCCCCAAAATGCGGCGAATGCGGCTCTCTTTCATGCACAATAATGTCTTGATGACTATACACTGTATGTTTAGGTAATAGAAGTGTCGCTTGGCACGCTGCATCAATGTCATCTAACCATTCTAATAACGCCACGCCTTTTAACCACGCCGCACACCATTGAAATTGTGCACTGGGAAATGCTTTTTTCTTTAAAACCAACTCAGAAAAAGTATACACAGAAGAGAGTGTTTTCACCTCAAAGCCATAGCGCTTCGCTAGTGCTTGGCCTTGATCTATTTGCTGTTGCCATTCTAATCTAGAACTTGCAGATCCCGTCTGCATATGACAGACGGTGACATCTTGAATGTTATTTTCATATGTCCATTGGATAAGTGCGATTGTCGCATCACCGTAATTACCATAAATAATATGTTTCATTGTCACTATTCTCTCTATCTACACATAAAAAGATGATCTATACCAAACGCACTTGAAGATGCGAACTTAAGTTGGCATTGTTATGCGTTGTCATCCTCGCGCACGCGAGGATCCAGGAATAACTCACGAATTGTGCTACTTTCACCTCGATCTACCCCCTCTCCCGCGCAAGAAGCTTTGTTGGTATAACGACGCTTTTTGCGGGAGAGGGTTGGGGAGAGGGCTGGCGTGATATATCCATGCCCTCTCCCCAGCCCTCTCCCGCGCGATGGTATCTTTATAATAGCAAAACTCCTGCGCGGGAGAGGGGGTAGATCTCACTTATCTCGCGTTTCAACTTTAGCTTCACATATATATGGTGGATTACTTCGCAAGCTCGCAATGACGAACCTCAGTTACCATAGCATCAACATATCTCATAGCTTCTTCCACTGTGAAAAGTGCGCACGCAACTGTTGTCGCAAAGAGTCTGTCATCACCGTTTCAACTTCTAAATACCAGGCATCTTGCAATGGAAATGCCTGACACTTCACCGCATCTTTTTCTGTCATCAATACTGTTTTATGTTGATAGTCTTGCAGCTCTTGCCAAGTATATGCATGATGATCACGAAACACATGTGCTTTTAGTTTAATTTGTAACGTTTGTAATGTCTTTAAAAATCGTTGTGGATACCCAATAGCTGCTATGATATCTACAGTTTGTTCAGCAAACGCTGCTAATGGTTTCGTAATCGCACTGTTTTTCACAGAGCGAAATAATTTAGGTTGTAGAAAAAATCGTTGTGCGCTGTCCTGTGCATGACTTTGAAAAATAACCCAAGGTGTAGTTTGCAATCGCTTAGCACTCTCTCGTAATGGCCCTGCTGGCAAACAAAATCCATTGCCCAATTGTCTGTCGCCATCGACGATGATGATTTCCATCGCACGCCCCAAGCTTAAATGTTGTAAGCCATCATCACTTAACACAATATCGCAGGGATGATTTTGCAATAAGGTTTGTACCGCTTTGACACGATTCTTCCCTACGACAAGAGGACACTGTAGTCGTCTGGCTAATAAGACCGGCTCGTCGCCTACGAGTTTAGGATCACTGGTCGCTATCACTTCGCTAGTGTCTTGTTGCAATTGTCCGCCATAACCACGACTGACAATCCCGGGTTTAAATCCTAATTCGTGCAATAATTCTGTTAGCGCGATAATAAAAGGCGTTTTACCATTGCCTCCTACGGTGATATTGCCTATCACAATCACAGGAACTGTAAATTCTGTTGTTGTAAATATCTTGTGTTTATATAAATAAGCGCGCAACTGCATGCCCCATCGCCAAATCCAAGCCAATGGAAGCAATAAATAGCCTATACTACTTTTACGATACCACCACTTCATGAGGATCTCGCATTGAAGACGCCACTTCTGTGGCAGTTTGAAATTGCATATCATACAATTTCGCATAATAGTTTTGATGACTCAACAATTGCTTATGCGTTCCCTGCTCAATGATACGCCCACCATCCATCACAATAATTTTATCGGCCGCTTCTATCGTCGACAAGCGGTGAGCAATCACTAACGTGGTACGATTCTTCATCACTTCTTCTAGTGCCGCTTGAATATAACGCTCTGATTCTGAATCTAGCGCAGAAGTCGCCTCATCTAAAATTAAAATAGGCGCATCTTTTAAAATAGCGCGCGCAATAGCTAAGCGTTGTCGTTGTCCACCGGATAAGAGTACGCCGTTTTCACCGACCAATGTATTTAGTCCATCTGGTAATTTCTCAATAAATTCTAATGCATGAGCAGCATGTGCGGCCTGTAAAATTTGTTCATCGCTAACCTCTTCATGTAAGCGACCATACGCAATATTGTTTGCAATGGTATCATTAAATAAAGACACATTTTGTGATACCAAAGCAAATTGTTGTCGTAAATTTTTCAATTGATAATCAAACAAATCCACACCATCGATCAACACTTGACCGCGGGTGACATCATAAAAACGAGGCAAGATACTGGCAATGGTGGATTTACCACTTCCCGAGCGACCGACTAGCGCAACGACTTGCCCTGCTTCGATGGTAAAACTAACATCATGTAGAATATCCCCTACTTCCTTAGAATAAGCAAATGACACGTGTTTAAATTCAATGTCTCCTTTAACGCGAGAAACAGTATATTGTCCGTCATCTCGCTCATCGGGCTTATCTAACATTTCAAATACTGTTTCAGCGCCAGCTAACCCTTTTTGAATCGTCGCATTTAACGTCGTTAAATCTTTCACTGGCTTTAATAAGGCTAACATGGTACCTATCATCGCCGCAAAACCACCCGCAGTTAATCCATGTGCGGCCCCTAATTTAGAAGTCGCAAAATAAATCAATACACTGACGACCAACACGCCTACCATTTGTACGCTGGAAGTACCCGCTGCTTTTGCGACAATGATTTTCAACTCTTTACTCATGCTGGTTTTGACCGCTTTAGAAAAGCGTTTCATTTCATAGCTTTCGCCCCCAAAAATACGTACGACTCGATAGCCTTCAATGGTTTCTTCGGCCACATGCGTAATATCTGCAACCGCATCTTGTGTATTACGACTTAATTCACGAATACGTTTAGTGCTGAGTTTAACTGCAATAGCAACAACCGGCCCCGTAATCACTAATAATAGTGTGAGTTGCCAACTTAATAAAAGTAAAACGCCTAATAGAAAGATAGTTAATCCAGCTGCTTGTATAAATTGTGTGAGCGCGTCCGTACACGCAGAAGATACTTGCGATGCATTATAAACAATCAAAGAAAGCAATTGTCCGGATGACTCTTGGTCATACTCACGGCACGGTAAATGTAATAACTTAGCAAATATTTTTTCACGGAAAGTTCGTACAATATGCCGCGCTGCTTTTCCCATGCTGTAATCGCCGAGCAGACTCATAGCAGACCGTAATGCAAATAACGTGATAACCAACATAGGTAACCACTTTACAAATCTGGGATCAGGAGCGACAAATCCTTTATCTAAGATGGGTTTTAGTAAATACATGAAAGTAGCTTCTATGCCTGAAGAGCACAGATCTGCAGCCACAGCAATCACCAGCAACTGCCAATATTGTTTTGCATAAACGATTAAGCGCTTATATAAAGCAACACTATCCCCTTTGGGTTTACGCTTGAGTGCGGGTTTATGTACTGTCCTCATGTTCTTCCTATACTTTTTAGTTACGATTCATCATATATAAATTCTAATGCTCATTCTCTTTTCGAACACTCTTCACCGGCCCTAATACTCCATCTGCTGTCACTACAAAAGACACTGCGCCATTATCGGCAGTATTATACGCTAAAACGCCTTGTAATTGATACCTTTTTTGCACATCTTTTGCCGGAAAATGGTAACGATTTAGGTAACCCGTTGAAAAAACAACTATTTTTGGTGAGACTTGTTGAATGAAAGCTAGACTAGAAGAGGTTTGACTGCCATGATGTGGCGCGATTAATATGGTAGACGCTAAGTTGGCGCCGTCAGCAGTGATCAAACCTTGCTCTACACCTTGTTCAATATCGCCGGTGAGTAAAAAACGCGTTTGCCCTGCTTGTATTTGTAACACGCAGGATAAATTATTACTTTTACGACTACTGGCTTCGGCTTTAGGACTCAATATGTGAAAAGTAACACCATCCCATTGCCACACTTGCCCTGTAACACAAGTCATTAACTGTAAAGGTTGTTTTGAATTTAGCAATGCTTGTTGTTTAAATACGGAGTTGGCATATATTTTTTTAACAAACGGCGATCGCGATGGGCTGGTCATCAATTGTTGTATGGGTATTTGCTTTAGTATTGTGGGCACACCACCGCTGTGATCGGCATCTTGATGACTCACCAACAACATATCTAAAACAGGATACGGTTGCCGTTTTAAAAAAGGCACGACGGCTAAAGTCGCCGCATCGCCACCGCCATAATAAGCAGGTCCAGTGTCATAGAGTAACGTATGATGTTTAGTTTGTATGACAACCGACAAGCCTTGTCCTACATCTAATACCGTCACATGAACTAAATCTTGATTAGGTATCAAATAAGGCATAGAGCAGGCAATGCCTATCCATAAAACAGCGATAGTCTTGACTTGCCATGCACGGGGAAAGAGTAACAAAAAAATGCCATTCATTAAAAAAAATAAACTCGCAGTAGCACTGTCTTGTAACCACCATTGATAAGGAAATAACGCCACCATCTTTTGCAAAAAAATCAATAAATACGTTATATGCCAGTGTAAGAAAATAAATATAAAATGGGCTAGCGTCGAAGAAATGCTTTGTACTATTATCACTATCAACGACAGCGGTAAAATAATAAAACTGACCCATGGCACGGCAATTAAATTACTGAGTGGCGCATTTAAAGG
>CBFGYT010000123.1:0-5046 GCA_965653065.1 uncultured bacterium
GCCCCAACGCTATGATGTTAGCGGCAGCCAAGCGCTTAAGCCAACTCCACTTATCTGAAGATGCCATGTATTTAACATTAGAGCGCAATATGGAATGTGCTATTGGTCATTGTGGTCACTGCCAGTTTGGTGGTAGTTTCATTTGTAAAGACGGTCCTGTATTTAGCTATCCTGAAATTAAAGCATTATTAAATCGTAAGGGGTTCTAATGGAAACTAAACCGCGAGTTGCCGTACATAAATTTACATCGTGTGATGGCTGCCAATTAGCATTCTTGCATTTAGCAGAAGACTTATTAGAATTGGCAAAGCAAGTTGATTTTGTGCATTTTGTAGAAATGGGGCCAACCGATCCTTTAGCCAAAGTCGATATCGCTTATGTGGAAGGCAGTATTTCTACGCCGGATGAAGCTAAACGTATTCAAGAAATTCGTGCCAATAGTCGTTACCTCATCACTATTGGCGCTTGTGCCACGGCAGGCGGCATTCAAGCATTGCGTAATTTCGCCAATAAAGACGAATGGATGAAAGCCATCTATGCTACACCCGAAACAATAGAAACCTTAGATACCGCCACGGCTATATCGAATCACGTTAAAGTGGATTTAGAAATTTATGGTTGCCCCGTCAATAGTCAACAAGTATTGGCTTCTATTTTATCTTTACTACATAAAGCAAAACCCGGCATACAACATGATAAAGTGTGCTTAGAATGTAAACGCCTGGGCTATAGTTGTGTCATGGTAACAAAAGGTATTCCTTGCATGGGGCCTGTGACGCATACAGGTTGTGGTGCGTTATGCCCTAGCATTGGTCGCGGCTGTTATGCTTGTTATGGTCCAGCTGAAAATATCAACACCGATTCTTTTACAAAGTGGCTATCAAGTTTAGGTGTCAGCGATGCAGAAATGGCGAGACGCTTTCTTTTCATCCAAAATCATGCGCCCGTTTTTAAAGAAGCCGGCTTAAAATTAATGAAGAAGCAACATCATGACTGAATTAAATAAAGATTTAAATATCCCTATTATCGCGCGAGTAGAAGGCGAAGGTGCACTGCATTTGCAAATTAAGAATGGTAATATCGCGCAATTAGAATTATCTATTTATGAGCCGCCACGATTGTTTGAGAAATTCTTAGAAGGCAGAAGTGCTAATGAAGTCATTGACGCTGTGGCACGGATCTGTGGCATTTGCCCTGTCGCTTATCAAATGAGTGCCGTACAAGCGATTGAAAATATTTTTTCTATCACCCCTACTCCTTGGGTGCATGACATGCGCCGTTTATTTTATTGTGGTGAATGGATGGAAAGTCATGGTTTACATATGCATATGTTAGCAGCGCCTGATTTTTTAGGTTATTCTTCTGTCATTGAATTAGCAAAAGATCATCCGCATGTCGTCAAACGCGGTTTGCATTTGCATGGCCTGGGTCTTGAATTAATGGGCTTATTAGGCAAACGCTCTGTACATCCCGTGGGCGCTTGTGTGGGCGGATTTTATGCCGCACCTAAAATAAGTGAAGTCAACACCGTATTAACTAAATTTAAAGAAGCATTGCCTTTAGCTGAAGAATTAGTACATTGGACAACAACCCTTTCTTTACCTGATATTAAGCAAGATTTTACCGCCGTGTGTTTACATCATCCGCAAGAATATGCCATGAACGAAGGGCGGATTATTTCCAATCGAGGTTTAAACATTGATATCAGTGAATTTGATGCGCATATGAAAGAAACACAAGCGCCCTACTCAACGGCATTGCAATGTCATTTACATGGCAAGCCTTATTTAGTTGGCCCTTTGGCACGCATTAATCTTAATCTTGAATTACTTCCTAAGCCTATCCACGATATCATCGCAGACTGCAAATTAGAGTTCCCTACGCAAAATATGTTTCATAGTATCATTGCGCGTGCGTTAGAGATCTACTATGCCATGCTAGAAGCCATTCGCATTTTAGAAAATTACGTTTATACCGATACGCCCCATTCTGAATTAACGCCGCGAGCTGGCGTAGGATTTGGCTGCACCGAAGCGCCACGTGGCATGTTATGGCATCGTTATGAGTTTAATGACCAAGGATTAGTGACTTCTTCCCGTATTGTTCCGCCCACCAGTCAAAATCAAGCACGCATTGAAGAAGATCTAAGAGAAACTTTATTGCAATTTGGTTTACATCACGATAATGCTACATTACGTTTAAAAAGCGAAATGGTCATTCGCAATTATGACCCTTGTATCTCTTGCTCTACCCACTTTTTGCAATTAAGTGTGGATAGACAATGAGCACTGCTATTATTGGTGTGGGCTCCCCTTTTGGCGATGATAGTATTGCTGAGCGTATGATTGTCGCCTTACAAGAGAACAATGCATTGTGCGATATAAACATTCAATATTATGACCGCCCTAGTTGGCAATTATTAGAATATATGAAACCCTTTCAAACAGTACATTTGATCGATGCGCTCTGTAGCCATCAACCAGTAGGCACGGTGCAGTGTTATCAAGATATTACTTTATTTCAGCAACAAAAAAATTTATTATCCAGTCATGGCTTTGGCTTAGCAGATACATTAGCACTAGGAAAAGCCCTCAATCAATTGCCAGAGAATTTATTTATTCATACGATAGAAATTAGTTTAGAGAATACGGTTGCCATTTCTTTTGATAGCGTGTATTCTAGATTAGTTGATAAAATAATAAACTTGATGAGAGCTAACTAACTGTATATACCCAATGCACTTCAATCGGACTCAAAATAATGAAAAAAATGACTCGCTTTTATTATCTCGCTTTATTGCTACTCACCCTGTCTCAATCTATCTTAGCCAATCCTGCATTTGGCATTATAACAGCTGTCCCCGATGAAGCTAATTATATTCTGGCACATATGCAAAATAAGCAAGAACAAACTGTAGGAATTTATCATTATACCCTAGGCTCGATCGACAATAAGCAAACCGTGCTTTTAATTGGTGGCATAAGCGATACCAATGCCGCTATTGCCAGCAGCAATATGATCCAAGCTTTTAATCCTAACTATTTAATATTTTCAGGATCGGCCGGTGGTGTCAATAAAAACTTAAATGTAGGCGATGTGATTATCGCAAAAAAAGTATATGATTTTGATATCGGTGATCCGAATGGAATTGCGCCAACTTGGCCTAGCGTTCTTCTCAATCCTGCACGTCAGCAAGTTGATCCCGTTATTTATAATACCTCTTCTACACTTCTAACTGCCAGTAGAAAATCAGCGATAGCACCTGATTTAAAAGCGCACACCAATACGGGAAAGGAAACAGCCAATAAAATTCAAGTAGGGACTTTAGCGGCAACACAACATATTCCCAACAATAATTTAGATGTATTGCGTATGCAAGCATTACAAGCCGATGCTGCTGATATGGAAACCGCTGCTTTTATGAAAACCTGTTGGCTCTATCAAAAATCTTGTATCGCTTTTAGAGGCATTAGCAATCTCATAGCTCCTTTTACAAAAGAAAACGTTTATACAGAATGGAATACAACCAATCAGCAGCTTGCAGATAATAATGCTGGCGCTGTGACTGTGCATTTTATCCAGAATTTTTAATCCATTAGCACCGCAATTCGTATAATATACGGATTGTAATTATTGAACAAATAATTGTATAATAATTTATTTGTTGGAAATTGAGTTATGAAAACGTCCTCCGCTAAACCCTTATTTCCCATTTTGTTGGTACTGTATGAAATCGCTATTTATTTTTCTAATGATGCCTATTTACCAGCATTACCCAAGATTGCTACTGATTTAGCAACTTCACATCATCTGGTACAACTGACATTAACTTTGTGGTTTTTAGGCTCTGCTACCATGCAATTAATATTAGGGCCTATTTCCGATCGTTATGGGCGAAAACCCGTTTTATTGGCCGGCGGATGTCTTTTTGTTATCACGTGTATCTTGTGTGGTTTAACGCACAATATTACTCTTTTATTGATTTTCCGCTTTATTCAAGGCGCGACCATCACCTCCATGATTATCCCAGGATATGCTGCTATCCATGAGTACTTTGACCATGAGCAAGCTATTCATACGCTGGCATTAATGGGCAGTATCACGGTCCTAGCGCCTTCTCTAGGTCCTTTATTTGGTGTATTGATTTTATTTGTCGGTTCTTGGCGCTGGATATTTTTATTATTAGCTTTATGGTCCGCGATTATGTTAACGCTGCTTTACTTTAAAATGCCAGAAACCAATCTACATGGCGAAGAACATCCTATTCATCCCAAGAAAATTGCTAAAAACTATTTTGAAATTATTTCTAATAAGATATTTATGGCAAGACTATTCTGTTTTTGTTTTCTCTTTGGCGCCATGATTGCGTGGATAGCGGCCGGACCTTTCCTGGTCATAAGTGAATTTCATCACAGTTCTTTGCTATTTGCCATAATGCAAGTTATGGTCTTTGGTTGCTTTATTCTCTGTACGCGCAGTGTAAAGCTACTGATGAATCATTTTAAAAAAGAACTTATTGTCCATCTAGGCTTAATCCTGGCTTTAGTCGGTGCCTTTCTCTCCATGCTATTTGCTATCGTATTGCCACAAGGGTTATGGTTTATGATTATTGCCATGATGCTGATTGCCGCCGGCTCTGGTCTTAGTTTTCCTATCTTAAATCGTTTAGCCATTGATGCGAGCCTTGCCCCCATGGGCGCTAGAATGGCGATTTTATCTACCGCCATGAGTGTTCTTGCTGTATTGGGTAGTGGATTGATCAGTTGGGTTTATAATGGCACTCTATTTTCATTTAGTGTCATTTTAATGTTATTTGCAGTGATTGCTTATGGGTTAAATTGGGTAACTAATTATAAAGCCTAAAATAATGAAGACACTGATTAACCAGTATGTCGTATAATATTAGACATACTGGTTGATCTCGAGCTGCATTAAAGTAAGTTAATTTCGCATTTCGAAGTAACATGGCTATATAGCAGAAATACTTCAAGATGCGAAGTTTAACCACGGAACCTGAAAATCGTCATTGCGAGCGCAGCGTGGCAA
>CBFGYT010000124.1:0-5023 GCA_965653065.1 uncultured bacterium
CTAAGGCTAAAATAATACCCACAAATGGCCAAGCAAATAGACGCCCCCCGGGCAAATGTGCAACGAATACTCCCATCGGCCTATTGACACTGATGAGTAACAACAACCCTATCGCCAGTAACCAAGCTCCGACAAAAAAGTCTAATTTCTTCATAACGCTCCTTGTTATATACTCGTTATATTTCGCAATGACGATTTCTAATTATCATAGCACAAATTTCACTCTTGCGGCATGTTTGATATATACCAAACGCACTTGAAGATGCGCTCCTCGCAATGACGACTTTCATGTTCTGTGCTAACTCTCGCTTTTCAAAGATAGGGTTGTTGTTACTCATCAGTGTCAATACGCCGATGGGAGTATTCGTTGCACATTTGCCCGGGGGGCGTCTATTTGCTTGGCCTTTTGTGAGTATTATTTTAGCCTTAGCGAGTTGGGGCTTAAGCTTCATGAATGATAGCTTACTCATACGTCGACAAAATTTTTTATTCTTAATCGCTTTTAATGTGATAGCGCTGTTGTGCAGCGGTATAGCTATTTTGTTTTTTATCCATTTTGCTGCAGTGACTTTTGGGTTTGCCAACTTATCACAAGCGTTGGCAAGAATAGCGAGTACTATGGTACAAGTTCACTTTTGGGCACTTATTCTCTATGTATTGACTATACAAGCCATTATTAGTTTTATGCAGCAAATGGCGAATATGATAGGACCTAGAGTATTAGCGAACATCATTCTGGGACGATATCGTCATCCTAAAACAGAAGAACGCGTTTTTATGTTTTTAGATTTGAAGGGGTCTACCACCATAGCGGAAAAATTAGGGCATGAAAAATTTTGTCGCTTGATTCAAGATTGTTTTTTTGATTTAACACAAAGTGCTTTAGCGCATGAAGTGGAAATATATCAGTATGTAGGCGATGAAGCTATTTTAACCTGGGATAAGAAAAGAGGTAGTGATAATGCCAATTGCATCAGTGTATTTTATGATTTCAATGAAGCGTTGATGAGAAAGCGCGAATATTATTTATCGCACTATGAATTTGTGCCTCGCTTTAAAGCCGGTGTGAATGTGGGCGCTGTGACCGTTGCGGAAGTCGGAACCATTAAACGAGATATTGCCTATTTAAGCGATGTGTTAAATACTGCTGCCAGAATTGAAGGCTTATGTAATAAATTGGGGAAAAGATTGTTGATATCAGAAGAAGTTAAAAAAATGTTAGTCAATATTTCACAATATAAAGTAGAATTTGCAGATGAAATTAAGTTAAGAGGGAAAAATAAGTTGGTTAAGATCTATAGTGTGGAAAGACTATAGTAAAGATATAGGAGATAGTTTTACATGGATAGTACGAGAATGGAAGCATTTAGCGATGCTGTTATAGCCGTGATTATTACTATCATGGTGTTAGAACTGAAAGCACCGCATGAAGCCGTTAACTTAAACTCATTGCATCCCCTATGGCCCATATTTGTGAGTTATGTTCTTAGTTTCGTTTTTGTTGGGATCTATTGGAGCAATCATCATCATCTTTTACAAGCGATTGAAAAAGTCAATGGAAAAATATTATGGGCAAATTTACATTTATTATTTTGGTTATCTCTAGTGCCATTTTTTACTTCGTGGATGGGTGAAAATGACTTTGCCACTTGGCCAGTCGCTTTATATGGTGTCAATTTGTTATGTGCATCCATTGCGTATCGTATCTTAACACAAACATTGATTGCACATCATGGCAAAGAGTCTCTTATCGCTAAAGCCCATGGATATGGAGCAAAAGAGATGCTATCTATTTTATGTTACGTGGCGGCAATACCGTTGGCTTTCTATTATCCGCTTATTTCCTATCTTTTATATATTGTTGTTGCTGCGATGTGGTTAGTGCCGGATAGACGTATTGAAAAATGCTTGGAAAAAGAGAATAAATGAATATATACCCATTACACTTCAAAATGCGAAGTGTAACCACAGAACAGGGCCATCGTCATTGCGAGCGCAGCGTGGCAAGCCAGTGAATAAACCGCAGAATTGTGGACTATTCCTGGATTGCCACGTCGCTTCGCTCCTCGCAATGACGTATTCTAACGATCGTGCTTAGCTCAAGTTCGCATCTTCAAGTGCGTTTGGTATATATGTTTATTTACGTACAAACACAGCATATTTATCTGCAGTGAGCGCTAAAGTCTCAAATGATTTAAATCCTATAGGACGGCACCAGTCTTCTAAGTTTTGTGGAGTGTAACCAAATGCGTCACCCAATTCAATTAGCATATTGAGCGACATCAGTAAGCCGGCTAGATTGGAGCGACGTTCGTTATCGATAAATGTTTCAATAACAATGAGTGTGCCATTATCAGGTAATGCGTCATAAGATTTTTGTAATAACATTTTCTTTTTCTCTAGATCCCAGTCATGCAAGATATGTGACATGATCAATGCATCTGCTTTAGGTAATGGATCAGTAAAAAAACTCCCGTTGATAATATGTACTCGCTGTTCTAAATTGGCTTTTTTAATTTCTTTCTCGGCAATTGGTGCTACTTCAGGGAGATCAAATGAAATAAACTTTGGTTTAGTATAATGTTGTGCTAAAGTAGTTGACATTTTTGCACCAGCACCCCCCACATCACAAACACAAGCATATTGATTAAAATCATGTTTTTCCGCCAACATGACTGCAGTTAATGCCGAGATCCCACTCATGGCATTGATAAAATGTTCTAGCTTTTCAGTCTCTGAGTATAATAAATCAAACAAATTTTCTGAATTATCTATGTGCTTTAATTCACTTTGTGGCATCCCTGTGAGCAAAGCTTCTTCTAAATTATACCAAGATTGATAAAGTCGATTATCGAATAACTGCTGGATAACATTCCCTACATAATAAGAACTGCTTTTACATAAGAATAAAGTTGCCGTGTCGCTATTCTTATATATTCCTTGTGTGCCATTCCCTTCGCGCTCTAAGAGGTTCATTGCTACTAGACAATCTAAAAAGTCATACGTTCCACGCGGATGGAGTTTTAATTGTTGTTGAATTTCTTCGCCAGTTAAGGCCTTATGACTTAATAGCGAAAATAGGTCAAAATGACAAGCGACGGCAATGACTTTGGCCGGGGCAAATCCAAACGCGTGAGCTATTAGATAGGCGCTTTGTTGAATGCGGTTATCCATATGTTTTCTCCTGAATGTGCATGATTCAAAGACGATGTATGTCAATAAGTATAGATAAAAATCAGCAAAAGGGTTGGCTTAAAATAAGCAATTGATTTATATGACTATTTTATTCCTGACAAGACGAGCAATAAAATGTAGAACGCCCGCCTAGCGTTATTTGCTCAATAGCGTTTGAGCAAGAAACACAAGCTAATCCCTGACGACCATACACCGATAATTCTTGCTGAAAATAGCCAGGCTTACCTTCACTATTTACAAAATCTTTTAAAGTGGTTCCGCCAGCAGCAATGGCTTGAGTTAACACCTGTTGAATGCTGTGAATGAGTGTTTTACATTCTTGTTGCGATACATGATTGGCGGCACGAGTTGGTAAAATACCAGCATGGAATAACGCTTCGCTGGCATAAATATTGCCGACACCCACAACGATATGATTATTCATAATCGCTAATTTAATGGCTATTTTTCGCTTGTGAAGTTGTGACAATAAATAGTCTGCATGAAAATTTTCGCTGAGAGGCTCGGGGCCTAGTTTTGTTAATAGGGGATGTGCGTACGCATTCTCGCACCAAAGCCATGCCCCAAAACGACGTGGATCGGTATATCGCAGCAATTGATTATTTGCTAAAATAACATCGATATGATCGTGCGTTTGTGCCGGAGTTATTTCCGTTAATAAATGCAATCTTCCCGACATGCCTAAGTGTACAATAACATCACCTTGATTGGTATGTAATAATAAATATTTAGCGCGGCGTGCAATGTTAATAAAGTGACTACCAATTAAACTTTTCTTTAACTGCGGTGTGACTGGATAACGTAGTTTCTTTTGACGAATGATGACATTAGCTACTTCAGTGTTTAATAAGTGTTGTTCTAAACCACGTTTACAGGTTTCTACTTCGGGAAGTTCTGGCATGGTATTCCTTAATATATAAATGCAAAGAGCAATGGCTATATATGTGAATCTAAAGTCGAAACGCGAGATAAGTGAGATCTACCCCCTCTCCCGCGCAAGGAGTTTTGCTATTATAATGATACTATCTCGCGGGAGAGGGTTGGGGAGAGGGCATGGAAAGATCGCGCCAGCCCTCTCCCCAACCCTCTCCCGCAAAAATCGTCGTTATTGCAGCAAAACTCCTTGCGCGGGAGAGGGGGTAGATCGAGGTGAAATTAAGACTCTGTGCTTAATCCAAGATTAAATGAAGTTCAGCACACAACAAGCTAAAATTTCAACTTTAGATTCACATATACATCACTCTTACAGTATCAACTTTTTTTCCACACCAAATCTAATTCTTTCGCGGCTTTTAAGTCATCTAAGCGGCGAATGGGCAAACGATGCGGCGCTTGCTTCACTAAATCAGGCGTTTCTTTCGCTTCATTTAATACTTGAATTAAAATCTCTGCAAAATTATCCACTTCTTCTTTAGATTCTGTTTCCGTGGGCTCTATCAAAAAGCATTCAGGTACTAACAATGGAAAATAAGTCGTAGGTGCATGCACGCCATAATCTAATAGACGTTTAGCGATGTCTTTTGCGCTGACACCTAATGTTTTTGCTTCTTTCTTAAAAGTGATGATAAATTCATGGCTGGCACGGCGATCAGGAAATGCTAAAGTAAAGCCTGCTTGTTGTAGCTTTGCCATTAAATAATTGGCATTGAGTGTTGCAAATTCAGCGACACGACATAAGCCTTCTTTTCCTAATAGACGTGCATAAATACTGGCGCGTAAAATAATGCCAGCATTACCCATGAAAGTAGATAAGCGACCAATACTTTGTGGACAATCGTCTTCGCGTAACCAACGATACGATTTGCCATCATAGCCTACCATAGGAATA
>CBFGYT010000125.1:0-5016 GCA_965653065.1 uncultured bacterium
TTCTTCATAAAAAAGGTCTACCCTACGACTTCTTCGCTATCAAAAAAGAAAGCGATTTCTCTGGCCGCAGACGTCAATGAATCTGAACCATGTACAGCATTTTCATCGATGCTATCAGCAAAATCTGCACGGATCGTACCGGCTTCCGCTTTTTTAGGATCGGTAGCACCCATCAATTGACGGTTTTTCATGACCGCATCATTACCCGCCAATACCAATACCAACACGGGACCTGACGTCATGAAACGCACTAAATCGCCAAAAAAACCACGTTCTTTATGTTCGGCATAAAAGCCTTCGGCTTCGGCTTGAGTTAAATGCTTCATTTTCATAGCCACAACTTTCAAGCCATTGTCTTCAAAGCGAGCTAGCACTTTACCAATGACATTCTTACGTACGGCATCGGGTTTGATAATCGATAATGTTTTTTCTACAGTCATGATTTTCCTCATTTATTGGTTTGGATTAACAAGGCCCGTATTATACACAAGTGGGCAGGAAAATGCCAGATACTAGGCATGGATGTGCGGGAATAATACGCTGGCAGGAAGCGCTGAGTTTTCAATAAAAAGCAATGAAATTGTTTACTTTTCACCCTGTCAACTATAGTCGACAGATCTGCTTTTGTCGATCATACTCGACAGTCGCATTCGACCTTAAAAGAAACGGGTCTTTTTATGGTCGCATTGTTTGCAAGACAGGATAACCAGAAATTTGTAATGTTTTTTTAAATTTTCGGCGAAATTTTATTGATTCTTTCCAAATTTCAGTTATACTATGAAATATGACCTATATCAAAAGACTATTAACTCAAGCTATTCAACAACATCTTTCTCGAGGAAAGAGTATATTGTTATTAGGTCCTAGACAAACAGGCAAAACAACTCTACTGAATCACCAAATTACGGCGGATCTGAGCTATAGCTTCCTAGAAGCAACTTTGCGGCGCGCCTTTGAGCGTAACCCTGACGATCTAATCAAAGAAATTAAAGGGCATTTAGCATTATATCCACAAAAGCAGAAGATACTCGTATTGATCGATGAAGTACAGAAAGTGCCTGAAATTATGGATGCTGTGCAATATGCTATTGATAATAAATTAGCGCAATTTATTTTAACGGGCTCTTCTGCACGCAAATTAAAACATAATCATCATGAATTAAATTGGCTACCAGGCCGCGTGATTTTTTTAAGAATGGACAGTTTAAGTCTAATAGAAATGGAACCTTTTAGTCTCAATTTAGATGATTTATTATTAAATGGCTGTCTGCCCGAGATCTTCCTAGAAATCGACCCGCAAGCTAAAGATGCTCTGCTGATGTCTTATGTTAGTACTTATCTTGAAGAAGAAGTTCGCGCCGAAGCATTGGTGCGGAACTTAGGTAGTTTTTCGCAATTTTTAAGATTAGCTTCAATTGAAGCGGGAAAACCAATCAACATCAGTAAACTAGCACAAGCGATCGGTGTAACGCGTCATTTATTGCAAGAATACTATCAAATTCTACAAGATTGCTTATTGCTTGATCGCATTGAGCCTTTAACGCAAGTGAGCTCACGACGTCGCTTAAGTAAAGCACCTAAATATTTGCTGTTTGATTTAGGCGTAAGAAGGATCGCTGCTGGAGAAGGGTTAGCACTACCAGAGAGCTATTATGGCGAGTTATTTGAGCAATTCATTGGCGTTGAAATTTTAAAAATAATCCGCGCTTTTGCACCTCAGGCCAGACTTTATTATTGGAAAGATCACAATGGCCCTGAAGTCGATTATGTGATTGAATATAATCGACAGTATCTACCCATTGAAGTGAAGTATACACAATCACCTTCTTTCAACGATGCCAGACACTTAGCAACTTTCAGCGAAGAATATCCTTGCTTACATCCCGCATTGATTGTGTGTCGCACAGAAAATCCAAAACAAATCAGTGAGAACGTTATCGCCATTCATTGGCAAACAATACCGGCGATGCTACAACAGTTATTGCAACTGCCCTCGATGGGCAATAAAAAATAAGGCTGAGAAAAATAAAGCGATTGCGCAAAGGATTGCGCAACCACTTATTTTGCTAAATAATTACATGCTTCCACCAGCACCAGGAGCACGCGCAGGAGCACGCGCAGCGTCATGCGTATCGTGGTTAAGGCTCGTCGATGTTTCTGCATTCGCATCACTGTTGCTAAACCATGAAGCAGCCTTAGTTACGCCATAAACACCAAAGAAACCTACGGCTGCCCCTGCAAGACCCGTGGCCATTCCTATCAATCCTTCTTGCGCTGCCTTATTCCCTTCATCTTAACAAAGCTTGCTCCCTGGCTGTGGTTCAGAAGTTCTAAACCAAGTTAAGGCTAGAAACCCTACCCCTACGCCAGCAGCAGTAAACGCCGTTGCAGCGGACATCCACAATGAAGGATTCACTCGTCTAGGCTGACCTGCCTCAAGTACTACCTCATACTCGCTGTTCACGTTGCTGCCGCCTCTCTTCTTCGCCTCAATGGATCTATGTAGTTGATCTCCAGCAACACCAAGACCCGCTTTTAAGAAAGCAGCACCTGCCATCACCTCAAAAAGTAGTGATGAGGAATAGGCTGGCGCAAAATATAATGTCAATCCTTTGGCTATCTCAGCTAGTACTGTAGGGAGAATATTATTGAGCAATACGCGCAGCGCTTCTGGGTTATGTTGCAATAAAGCTGCATCACGACGGTTTTCTAGTAGTGCCGCCATATTAATAGCCATCATTCCTAAGCCTGCTACAGGGAGAAGATACCAAAATTGATCATAGGATTCTAATCCATGCTGCGAAAAGAACTGTGCAAGAGAAAACTCACTACACTGGCCAGCAATAAATAGCATATTTTGTCGCAATGCACTGAGGTTAGCCCGGTGAACATGGAATTCAGTAGGCACATCCGCATCGGGGGTTACTGCATGTTTTAATGCTTCTCTTCTAAATACACGAGCAGGCTCCTCTAGCGCTGCTACATAAGCCACTGTCGTCAGTACCGCAAGCCCGCCTGTAATCAATCCTTCTTGATATTTTTTGGGGTCACATCCACTCTGTTGATCAACCACAACTAATCCGCCTTTCATGGTTTGTCCGCCACCAAAGCCTTCGTCGGTACAATTAGCTGCTTCTACATCTATTTGATCTTGGACAATCGATGAATAGTTTCCCTGAGGAACTCGTTCATTGTTACATACAGTCTTGCGATCGTCCGGGCCTGCAAGATCATAGTCTGGGCCGCCTTCTTGCGTCCACTCTTTTGCAACAACTTGCACCGTTTGAAGAGTACTATTGCTTCCTCCCGTGGTAACATGCCCAGTACTACTGTAAGAAATGCCCTTAACTGTAGCTCCATCATGAGCACAGTTAGTATAATCATCACCTTGCATAAGAGTACGGCTAATCTGCGCTTGATTGTCAAAATTAACTACTGCATTGGAGCCCATATTCATAGAAGTACCGTCTGCTATGCCCGTTACGGTTACGTGAGCTTCTGCGCCTACATTCAGAGTGCTTTGTTGCCATGTGGCTTGCTGAAACTGTATAGTAGAGCCAGGAGCAACTGTGGTTGCATCTCCTGGGCCCATCCTATGAGCATAGATAGCCGCAATCGAGTCTTTATCCGCTTGTAGGCCAAGAACCCCCTCAGTTTGTAATCCAATTACAATAGCATCTCTAGCATCAATGTCTGAAACAACAGCACTACCATCTCCACCTGTGATCTGTTGCCAAGTAGCGACTGGATAAAGAGTACCGCTTCCGTCTGTAGCATTACCTACACAACCAAGACCTATCCCTTGTCCTAAATAAGCAGTTCCATTAACGATGACTTTATAAATTTCTTCAGGACCACAATACTTCACAGCGGTATCAATAGTCCAGAGGGCCGCTTGCGTGCATTTAGAAACGGCTCGAACTCCGGTTACGAAATCGGCTCTAGAAAGTATACTAGACATTTTATGATTCTCCTTCTTTTGATTTATATTATAATTTATGAACGATGACACTTAACAAAAAACTATTTCCCAGTTATAGTAAAAATATTTTTAATTCTTCACCTCTTTATTATTTGGTAATAAACTGTGTGTTTTTACGATACAATTGATTATTATCTATAATCTTTTGTGATGTAAAATCAGCAGAGCCATTTTTATTGGGTATATTATAACTCGTTGCTATGGCTTTTATGTTCTGCTTATTCTCTTTATTTGTCGCTGCTATAGCACCACTAGGATTAACCGTAGAGAATGGGCAATTTGTCGGATCTGCTTCATCACACACATTGGCTGGATCTGGTTCCGAGGACGGCCATCGCAGCGACTTTGGATCTCCCCAATCACTACCACTGGCTTGTACATGCTGATAATTGAAATTGGTTAAAATCAATGCGGTCGTATCTGGATCCCCCATACCAACCGTATACAAGCAATTGATTGGACCATTATTCGCATTTTGCATAATATTAGCAGAATCAAATGCTGGACTTTGACCCAGATCGGGAGCTAACTGTCCGGCGTTAGGATAAGACTGTGTCCATCCACCCGGTGCGCTAAATGTTTGTGTTGCGCTATTATATGAGACGGCACTATTCGCCGGACACGTCGCCGTCACTGATTGAAATGGTGGAGTTACAGGCTGACCATTGCGTGTCACTGTAATTCTTTCATCGGCAATCGCCAATACATCCGGCATACGCACAGCGGGTGTTGACGCCCAAGTCGTTAAGTTTTCTTCATTCACATCCGGATCGCTAAAGCGTGCTACAGCATCTTTATCGTCTTTAGGTTTATCCCAAACAATATTCAAGCTAACCCCATTCGTCCAAAAACGACGATCTGTGGTGTGATCGCTGGTATACGTAGAATTAAAGCCTAAGCCCCACGCAGCACCATGCGTAGTCCAGATCCAATTTAAGCCGCCACCATAGGTGTTTGCTAATTGTGATACTAAAGATTGAATCTGCAATTGTGTGCGCGACGTTAATAATTGTTGCAAGCCAATGTGGCCACCG